>JAWLFR010000076.1:0-6864 GCA_041685495.1 Bacteroidales bacterium | reverse complement strand
ATGGAATGGCCGGAATCGCATCAGAAACAGGTAATATAGATTATCACAGCGCCGTTAAGTCAGTCTGGAATAATATAGTTAATAAAAAGTATTACATAACAGGCGGTATTGGCAGCGGAGAAACCTCGGAAGGATTTGGACCGGATTATTCACTACCTAACGGGTCTTATTGTGAAGCTTGTGCAAGTTGCGGACTGGTAGCTTTTCAGCACAGCATGAATTCTATTTATCATGATGCAAAATATGCTGATCTTTATGAAGAAACATTGTATAACGCCTTGCTTGGTTCACTTAACCTTAAAGGTGAAAATTTTTACTACCAAAATCCTTTGATCACAGAACAACCCCGTTATCCGTGGCATTATTGTCCGTGTTGCGTGGGTAATATATCACGTACATTGCTTATGATGCCTGAATGGACATATCAAAAAGATGATGAGGGTATATATTTAAACCTTTTCATCGGCAGCACTATGGATATAGATAATGTAGCCGGAACGGATGTGGAAATAATACTGGCAACTGATTATCCGTGGAGTGGTGATGTTTCTATTACCGTTAATCCTGATGAGACAAAAGAATTCACTTTTTATGTTCGTATCCCCGACAGAAATACCAGTGAACTATACGATGCTGTTCCGGAAGTGAGCGGATACAATTCCTTAAAGGTTAATGGAGAATCTGTCCGGCCTGTGATTAAAGATGGTTATGCAGTCATAACCAGAACATGGGAAGAAGGAGACAGGATAGATCTTGAATTGCCAATGGAAATACAAAGTGTTACTGCCGATGAGAGGGTTGAGGCAAACCGGGGCAAAGTAGCACTGCGATATGGCCCCCTTGTTTATAATGCTGAACGTGCGGATAATCAGGATGTAAGCAAAGTGATAGGCAAGATCCCACTTTCAACAGAATGGCGCGACGATCTTCTGGGCGGAGTAATGGTCATCAAAGGTGAATGGATGGATGGTTCACCATTAACAGCTATTCCAAATTATGCACGGGCTAACCGTATTGATAAATCTATGGAAAAAGCTGTTCATTCAATAGTCTGGATCAACGGAATTCTGCCAGAGTAATTAATAATGCAATATTCAATATATTAATTTTAACTAACCACCTGATCCAGGAACCGGGAAGTATTATAAAACATTAATTTTTATCTTTATACTCTTTGAAAACAAATTACTACTTAAATTGTGAAACGTGTAACTAAGTAAATGCTTATGGCAGGCGTCTTGAATACAGCTGATATATGTTAGATACACCCGGCAATAATATGAAACTATACATAAAATACATGGTTAGCCATCGCTGCAAGTTATTGGTGAAGGAAGAGCTTCAAAAACTGGGTATTAAATATGTAGCGGTTGATCTGGGAGTGGTTGAATTACCGCAAGATATTTCTCCGGAGCAACGCCAGCTGCTCAAGCAAAACCTTCTTAACTCGGGACTGGAATTACTTGATGACAAAAGAAGTATCCTCGTTGAGAGGGTAAAGAATGTGATTATTGAAATGATTCATTACTCAGATGAGCTGCCTAAGATAAACTATTCAGACTATATTTGCGAAAATCTCGGATACGATTACACTTACCTGTCGAACCTTTTCTCGGAGGTGAAGGGCACCACACTACAGCAATATATTATAGTACACAGGATTGAAAAGGCGAAAGAATTAATGCTTTACGATGAGCTCAACATATCCGAAATATCATACCGGCTACAGTACAGCAGTGTTGCACATTTTTCCAATCAGTTCAAGAAAATAACCGGACTTACCCCTTCCTACTATAAAAAGCTGAAGCAAAAGCGAAAAGGCAACCTTGAGGATCTGTAATTGCTTTTTTGCTGCCACTATACTCTAATCCATCTCAGACCTTTTAAATAATATACAGCCGGCAATGGTTCAGTATGGTACCTGTGATATATGTAATTCTTTTAATTGTTTACTTAACAGCACTTTATTATTTTATCCTATCTTTATAAGAGTAAAAAGAAGTATATAATTATACCTAACTGACGCAGGGTTATAAAGGTCGGGGCGGATCCGAAAAGCCAAACGAGTAGGTAATAAAAAATGAACTGATGAAAAAACTTGGATTTACTATTCTATTAACATTATTCGCAATCTCATTCAGCAATGCACAGGACTATAATACAGGTATAGGTCTGCGGGGGGGACTTGCCAACGGGGTAACAATTAAGCATTTCGTTTCTTCAAATACAGCCTTTGAAGGAATAATCTCAAGCCGATGGAGAGGACTTCAGTTAACAGGTCTTTACGAAATCCATGGCAGGGCTTTTAAAACCGAAAGGTTGAACTGGTATGCTGGTTTTGGCGGTCACCTTGGTTTCTGGAACGGAGATTATACTAATTGGGGAGAACCAGGAGATTCTTACACTGTGGTTGGAATTGATGGAATATTAGGACTGGAATACAATTTCACAGAAGTACCTATTAATTTAAGTGTCGACTGGAAGCCTGCTTTCAACCTTATTGGATACACAGGTTTCTGGGCAGATGGTGGCGCTTTCTCGATTCGGTATATCTTTTAATTCACTCTGAATACAAAGATAATCATAAGCAGAAGTTGTCGGGTACACCTTCGGCTTTTGCTCTTTCTATTAATATATGGTGCTTTGACAAAGCTTCAACCGAATAATCGTCGGGAAGACTGGCAAAGAGAAAATATTCTGCATAAAGGATTTTTCAGCCGAATAATCTCAGGCAGTTAGCGTAAAGAATATTATCAGCATCCCTTTTGTCCAGTCTGCTTCTGAGAGCCTTAATAAGTGGTTGGTACCTCTTATAGGTATCCGTTCCGTGAACAACGGCATCGGTACCAAAGAGTATCTTTTCCGAACCGCATATATCCACTGCCTTAAAGACATTATCAATCTCTACCTCGCAGGTATCACCATAGATGTTGGCATTATTCCTGATGATGTTTATTGCTTCTTTATTGTCCGTGCCAAGACCCATATGCACCATTATGAAATCGAGTTCAGGAAAACCTGCTGCCACCTCTGCGACATATGCAGGATCAGACCGGCCATCATTCTCCGTATGCACCTGTACAGGCATATTAAGCCTGTCTGCCAGCTCAAGATAAGGAAGGAACCTCTTATCCGTAAACATTAAATTCGACAGCGCAGGATGCATTTTAAAGCCGGCTATGCAATCGCGGTTCGCAGCAATGAACTGCTCAAGATCAGCAGTTACAGTCTCTGTATAAGGTTTAACCCACAGCAGCACCCCTACCCTGCCTTTATTGGCCCTGGCAAAGGCTACCTGCCTGCGAAAGGCATCGAGCTGCGGCACATGCATGTAAGCAGGGGGAAGATTCATTGCCGAATCAAATTCAGCACCCTCTATACCGGAAACAAGAACACGGTCAACAGAATATTTGTCCATAGCCTCAATTAAGCTCTCAGCCGGCAGGCAGGAGACCCTGTTCTTTCCGACGGGATAAAGGATATGGCCTATATGAGTATGAGAATCAATTAGCATCCTGCAATATATTAAGATATTAAAGAATATTAAAATACCAGATAGTATTCCAGGTATTCCCTTACTGAATCTCCCTCCAAAAACCAAAACACATTTAATGCTCCGTTGTAGCACTCCGCTGACAATACATCCTGAAATCCTGCATCAACAGATATATTCATACAATTTACCCTTAAATAAATAATGAATATCTTAATGCCGGTTTTAAGCCTGATGATAACGATGAAAATATCACCGCGAATAAGCAGCAAATTGTTTTTTGAGATATTCATTGCCATAATCACAGGTGCAGGTATTTTCTTTTTCCTTAAAATGGATGAGGTTTTGCTAATGGGCCCCCAGGGCATACATTTTATGAGGCAAACCGACAGTCTTTCATTTGCTGCTATGTACTATAATGAGGGCTTTGATTTTTTCCATCCCGCACTTTTCAATATGAAAAATATTGATGCCCGCGCAGCATGTGAATTTCCGATACTCTATTATATTACTTCGCTGATATATCTTGTAACAGATCAAAACTTCACCGTGCTTAAAATACTGAACTACCTGGTATCATTAAGCGGTGTTTTCTGTATTTATAAAATGTCGATGATTATACTCAGAGACCGGCTTTTTTCCGTGTTAATCGCCCTTGTACTGTTCACATCAACAGTGTTTAATTATTATTCTCTTAATTACCTGCCTGATACGGGGGCATTCGGGTTTATAATGATTGGCTGGTATTTCTTTTTCAGATACTATTTTAACAACAAACAAAACAGCCTTTACACTGCTTTCGTTTTTTTTACACTCGGCAGTCTTATTAAGGTAACATACCTGATTAACCCGCTTTCGGTTTTCTTTCTCTACCTGATTATGCCTTTCATTAAAAAAGGCAGAAACAGGAACACTTTTGATTACAAGGTACTTCTTTCCGGCTTAATTACAGTCGGCACAGTTGCAGCATGGAACTTATATATGATAAGTTATAATAACACTTATGAATCAACATCATTCAATACCACTGCCATGCCCTTATGGAATATCAGCAGTGAAGAGATAGCAATAGTATGGGATCACTTTACCAACTACTGGTACAGGAGCTATTTTGCAAGGCCTGTTTTTTACCTGCTTTTTGTCAGTGCAGCATTCCAGATCCTTTTTTTTAAAAAATCAGACCGCTTTTTATCATTACTCACGCTAATACTTTTTGCGGGCAACCTGGCATTCTTTATCCTGTTTTACTCCCAGTTTAAAGACCATGATTATTACTTCATAGCTTTCTACCCTCTTATTATATTTGTCCTGCTTAACGGATTTAAGACATTCAAAAACCTTGATATCAAGTCTATTTACAGCACAAGCCTCAAAATCATAACATTCTTTATAATTGCCCTGGGAATAAACTATTCAGGTCAAAAGTTACAGGCAAGATATGATGCAGCAATGGATGATTACTCAGGAACAGGTCTTACCATACAGCATAATAATCTCAAGCTTGATTCAATTGGTATTTCGCAGGATGCAAAATTTATTGTCGCCCCTGATCTAACACAGAACGGTGGACTCCTGATGCTTAACAGGAAAGGATGGAATATTGAGAGGCCGGAGGATATAAACCCTGACCGGATCGGATACTTCCGTGACCAGGGAGCGGATTTCCTGTTGCTTGCCTCTGAAGACGACAGATTGAGGGAAACAGGACATGAATGCGGCGAGCTTGTTTTCAGGGGGGAAGGACTCAGCATTTTTAAACTCGTTAAAAAATAACAGAAGCTTCGCAATGGTGATCTGATACAGTTGTTTATAACATCCTGCATTTATTATCTTTTTGAACTCTTATGCCGCAGGCTTTGTTAACATATATTGTATCTTCGTCAATAATATCAGGAAGTTGAATATGAACCGGCACAAAAAGACTAAAAACACCTCCAGACACATATCCCTGGCTTTCTTCCTCAACCTGGTATTTACAATTATTGAGATTGCGGGCGGACTATATACCAACAGTATTGCTATACTGTCTGACGCTCTGCATGACCTTGGAGACACAATCTCGCTGGCACTGGCATGGTATCTGCAGAAAGTATCAAACCGCGATAGTGACAAGCACTATACATACGGTTATAAAAGGTTCTCTTTACTTGGCGCTGTTTCAATCTCTGTAATGCTTATTATAGGTTCTGTGTTCGTACTGAGAGAGAGTATTGAAAGGTTATTTTCTCCTGATGAAGTCAACGCCCAGGGAATGATGTACCTTGCCATACTGGGCATTATTGTCAATGGCATAGCCGTATTGCGCCTGAGAAAAGGTGATTCCCTGAATGAAAAAGCTGTCTACCTGCATATGCTCGAAGATGTGCTTGGCTGGGTGGCTGTTTTTATTGTTAGCATAGTGATGATATTTATAGATGCACCGGTACTCGATCCACTGCTATCAATAGGGATCACTGTCTGGGTGCTTTTTAATATCTATAAGAACCTCAGGAAAACATTCAGAATATTACTGCAGGAAGTACCGCCCGGTATTGATGCCGAAAAAGTAAAAGATGAAATTATCGAAACAGAAGGTGTTATAGCTGTTCATGACCTGCATATATGGTCTCTTGACGGCCAGAATAATATAATCACACTGCATGCCGTATTGCCGAAAGACACTCCCCGCAGTGAGTACCCCGGACTCAAAGAGGAAATCAGGAAAAAATGCGAGGCATTAAACCTGCAACATGCAACCATAGAGATTGAAGAAGAAGGTGATGAGTGCGTCTTTGAAGATAACTGATCATTTATCGGATCTCACCCCTTTTTTACGCTAACGAAGAAGCTCAGAGAGCCTGCTTTTATCCTCTATCCTGATATTCTTTCCTTTCACACTGATACATTTTTCCTTTTTTAGCTCACCCAAAGCCCTTCCAATTGATGGACGTGCTACACCAAATATCTCTGCCAGATCAGCCTGTGAATTTTCCATTCTTATATTATGACTTCCCTGTTTTTTTACCTGCTCCAAAAGATAGTTTGCAATTTTCCCTTTAATTGAATTAAGTCCGAGTAATTTCATCTGCCTGCTCAGAAACTGGGCACGGTTAGCCATTATATCAAGGTAGTTCAGCAATACAGTTTTGTTCTCTGCAAACAGGTTTATAAGATCATCACGCGGAATCAGCAACAGCCGTGTTTCTTCCAGTGCAGTTATAGTTACAGGAAGTTTGTTATTGCTCCCAAAAATAAAGGCCGTTGCAACACTTTCAGGCGCAGTACGCTGTTCAACCCTTAATACCCTGCCTTCAAAATCCATCATCTCTCCAACTACCGAACCTTTTACGATAATAATAAGTTTATCATAATAATCACCCTCGAAAGCAATC
>JAWLFR010000215.1:0-2587 GCA_041685495.1 Bacteroidales bacterium | reverse complement strand
CCGTAAATATCAAATGCTCCTTCACGATTGTTCAGTGATCTCATGCATTTGCCACCGCCACAATCGCGGTAGCGGTCACAGATAATAATTCCGATCTTTGTTTTTTTAGCCATTTCTGAATTTTTTAATTGTTTGAGTAATTGCCTGCCTGAACATCTGTTATCCATGATCAGTGCCGGTGCTGAATAAGGCATGAAGTTTCAAACCGCATTCAGCGTATTCACTTATGCCTGTACTTATGTATTATCAATTCAATATCACTCATTTTAAATCCATAAAGCCGCCTGAGCCTTCCCAGCTGCTCATTGCCACTTACAGAATATGGCAGATCCAGTTCTTTAATGATATGGCTGACAGGAACATTATATTTCATGGATACATTAATAAGGCTCATTGAGCCCAGCACTTCAATATCCGGATCAATATCATGATGTTCTGTTTCGTACATATTTTCACCTGGACGGTCATAATCAGATTCTGAGCCTTTACCAGTTCTTTCCTTCAAAATAATTTGCCTGTCGCGGTCAGCAGAAGGTACATTATTATACACATTATCATGGATAAACCTGTCCCTGCCATCTCCCAGTTCAGTAACTTTAATATCCACTATAAAAGGAAACATGATCAGCATCAGTAATATAAAAGCAGATACAGATAACAGGGGAATTATCATAACCTTTTTTACCCCCGCCTTACATAAATAATTTATCAGACATCTCCAGTGCAGAATAATATGTAATACCAGCAGGGTAATAAAAAGCAGGGCAATAATAAGATGAACCGTACCCCAGCCGTGACGGTCGAGTCCCAGAAATGTCAGATCAACATTGCGGTCGTATACCTCCCATCTTTTTGATCCCGGTACAAGAATATACTTAATCAGCAATCCCAGTCCTGTCATAAGGGCCAGGAAGATAAACATCAGGATATCGATCAGAAGGCACTGGTTTGTTTTTTTCATACAATGAACATTACATGAGGTTCCTTTTTATCAAAGATCCCTTCCGGTTATTTATATTGCCATACCCGGAAGAGATCTTATCAGACCAGAGTTGAAAAAAATCTAGTTCCCATTCTTAAACATTATCTTTGATGATGCGTCCTCGGCAGCTTTAATCAATGGATAACCCGCCGGTGAGGCAGTCAGAAGCGGATGTGTCCCTATCTGGGCAGTCAGCAATGCATTAATAGGCATCCTGTTTTCAATGATAATACCAATAGTATTTGTTAACTCACCGGCAGACAATCCTCCATACACTTCACCGCCCAGGATAACCCCCGATTCTTTTCCAACCACCAGTTTGACAAACTGCTTATGGGTATCTTCGAGTGTCCCGGGATGCCTGTCAATACCTTCAAATTCACCTGTTACTATATCAAATCCTTCGTTCCTGGCCACTGTTTCTGTCAGACCTGCAACACCAAATCCGGTATTACCTATAGCAGTTGAAAATATTGATATGGTACCGCTGAAAGTTTTTATGGCTGAAAGCTTATAAAGGTTCATGCCGGCAATGCGTGCTTCAGCACAGGCTGTTGATGCAAGCATGATATTGCTTGGTTTCCTTGTAACGAAATCCCTTTTCTCAGCACAGTCGCCCACAGCAAAAATATTACTGCCATCCGTTCTCATATATTCATCTACAAGAATAAATCCGCTTTTACGGATTGCCAGGCCTGCTTCACGGGCGAGTGAAATATTAGGATCATATCCAAGGGCAAGAACAACAGCATCTGCTTCTATCTTCTCTCCATCATCCATCAACACAGCTTCCACTTTATTATTTTTCCCGATTATTTCCTTAACGCTTTTACCGGTCATGACTTTTACTCCCCTCTCTATCAGAAGAGATTCAGCACGCAGGGCAACATCCTCATCAAAAGCAAGCCCAAGTATATGTGGCAACTTCTCAATAAGTGTCACTTCCTTACCAGCTTTATTAATCTCATCCGATATTTCCACCCCAATAAAGCCGGCGCCTATAGTGACTATCTTTTTTAGTCCTTCCAGCTTCTTCTGCATATCATCAAGATATTGTTTGTCTTTTGGTACGGTAAAGACATTTTCCAGGTCTTTGCCTTTCAGCCATGAAGGTCTCTTTGGAGTTGACCCGGTGCACAGTACCAGTTTTTCATACTTGATTTGCTCCCCGGATTTCAAGTCAACAAGACTCTTTTCCCTGTCAATTTTTGTAACCTCATCGTAGACCATGTCTATCCCGCTGGCTTCAAACATTTTCTCAGCGGGTAATATATTATTGTCAGACGAACCCACCGATCCAAAAATGTATGGAATACCGCATGGTATAAGTGTTTTGGGTAATTTCGTAAGCACTGTAAATTTTTTATCAGGATAAACCCTTTTACCGGTTGTTGCAGCTACTAATCCGGCAGCACTGCTGCCAATAATCAATACATCTGTGTCAGTCATAATATTATTTAAATTCTTTTAATTTATTATTATTATAAGCTTCAAAAGCTTCTTTTACTTTCATCTTTTCTGCCCCTGTAAATATCTTTATCCCTGCCTTTTCTAGGGCTATGGCAGCATTTTCACCCGGACCGTTACCTGTTATCAGTACCTCAG
>JAWLFR010000214.1:0-2590 GCA_041685495.1 Bacteroidales bacterium | reverse complement strand
GAGGCTTCAAAGCCTATCCTGTGCTTATCAGACAGACCGTACTGATAATTCAGCTGCGGTATATAACGCAGGCCGTTATACCAGTGCAGCTCATTGACGGGGTTGAGGTGAGTATATGCAGAAAGCTGTCCTTTAAAGTTCAGCTTATCCTGTCCGCGTGCTACAAGTGAGAACAGCAGGAAAAAAGTAATGACCGGTATTTTCAGTAGTTTATACATTTGATTAATCCCTTGGTGCTATACCGTATATCATAAGGTTAACAAATTCCATAATAAGTTCCTGTCTCGATTCATACATGCCGGTAATACTCTCGTCATCAAATATTCCAATGAGGGTATTCTGTATTTTAATCAGAAACTCGGGCTTAAAATCTTTGCGAAAAATGCCGGCTTCCTGGGCCTTCTTAAAATCATTAATAAGCAGATCCCATGTTTTTTTTGTTCTTTCTTCCACGAAAGCCTTTAGTTCAGGTTCAGAGCCTGTATAAAAATCCTGGAGGAATTCGGGACTTATATTATTTGTACTCTCCATTTTTATAAGTATCATCTTCTCTATTTTCTCAGCAGCTGTGGAGTCTTCATTTAATATTTCCCTGAATTGCTTTTCACCCTCTTCAACCATCTTGTTGAATATTGTTTTGGCCAGTTCTGTTTTATTTGAAAAATACTTATAGTACGTCATCTTGCTCACATTGGCCTTGACGCATATCTCCTCAACTGTTACACGCTTGAAACCGTGTTTCCAGAACAGGTCCCGGGCAACAGTGATGATGTCCTTATATTTCTTACTTTTCCTTACCATATAATGTTTATGTTACGATAACGATACAAATATACGAATTTAATATAAAAATACAATAAACGTATAATTAATATTTATTCATATAGTTGTTTTGAAGGCAGAACGACTTGTTATTGGAGATGGACGGAAGAATTTATAGCTATCAGAACCACTCAAAAAGCTCTAGCCACAGGTCGCGCTCAAGTATGTAGAAGAGTAAAAATGTTGCTATCACACCATGGGTGAGACCCAGTGCCAGCAGGTTTTTCCACCTGAACCATGCAAGCAGGAAGATGAGTTCCATGACGAGGGTGAAGATCATAAGGAAGAATGAAGGGTAATGCACCAGGCTGAACAGCATGGCTGTGATCAGTACGGCCTGGTATTTTTTCAGTTCCAGTCTTTCCAGCTCAACCAGGTTATCTGCTATCAGCACGAGCATAATATATTGCTGAAAGAGTCCCCACAGGGGGTAGAGGAACAGTACGGGTATTATCCTCCAGTTAAGGATGTTGGTTGACGAGCTGGACTGTCCAATAATTATACTGACAACGATGCATGCTATGGTAAAGGGAAGGAGGAATACCAGGGTCTGGCTGAAGCCTTTTTTCCTGAAGCCCCATTTAGGCAGTATACTATTATCCCGGATATACCGGTAGACAATGTAGCCTATCCAGAAAAAGCTGATGCCGGCCACATAAAAGGCAACCATATTAAGCCATTCCATCATTATGAATTTGAGGGCTGCGGTGACAAGGATGCCGGCAAGCTCAAAGGTGGTATATTCTGATGGACGACTCTCACCTATTTCAAGCCCTTTAACAGCGTCTGTATAATAATGCGATATGTTTTGTAATAAACGCATCTTTTTATATTAAGGTGTTTTAATCACCTGTAATGGGAATAATATATACCCATCTTTTCTATCCCAACGAAATACAGGTCGAAGCCTCCTTCCCCGCCAGGGCGGTCTGATGAAAAGATCATCATGTCTTTATCCCAATCGACCTCTTCGTTAATCAGTATTGGACGGTAATCATCTTCGGGAGAATTAATTTCCGGACCAAAATTAACGGGTTCAGTCCATTCACCATCCCTGTATAGTGAATAATACAGGTCGTAACCTCCTTCACCGCCAGGCCTGTCTGAAGAAAAGACCATTATATCCCCGTACAGGAAGGGGCATTTATCGTTATAGTCTCCCGAGACACTCTCCTGTAGTATTATCTCCCTGGGGCTGTCATCTGTAAATTCAGCCACCAGCTGAGAGGTCCCTCTTTCAAGGGTGGCCGAATAAATATTGAAGACACCATTATCCCTGTCCGAGCAGAAATATATTTTCTTGTAATCCATATCGAAGGAAGGATACAGATCGTCGTACTCCGAATTGAGGAAGTCTATCTCAGCGGGCTCATTGAAATCAGAAAACTCATTATTATAAGTGAAGGATACCTGGTAATCGCCTCCCTTATCACTTGAGTACATTAAAAGATAATCATAATCGTTATCATAGCTCAGCTTATCAATAATGAAATACGGTCCCAGCTCGTTGGAATCACTGTTCATCAGTAACAATGCATCTTCCAGTGGCTGGTATTCTTGCTGGTAGGACGACCAGGCAGTATAGTCATTCAGGACCGTCAGTTCGCCGCTGTTCTTATCCCATTGCACATTCATCGGCTCGTAGATAATATCGAAGTCGCCGCCTTCACTGTTACGGTTTGAGGAAAAGCAGAAAGGTATGAGTCTGCCGGAAATGGGCGCCGTGGAATTATAATCGTCATATACGGTGTTGAAAGCCGACAGGTTA
>JAWLFR010000213.1:0-2597 GCA_041685495.1 Bacteroidales bacterium | reverse complement strand
GAGAGCATGTCCAATATAGGCAGGATGTGGATAGGCGTTAATAAAATGTCACCCTCGGAATATGATATTCAGGACAGTTTCCCAGATAGCTTCATACCGGATGAACCAGTGACGGTCAGTCATATTATGAACATACTGCAAAATCATTATGAAGGAACTCATCTCGATGATTCTGAAAAATATACCGTGCATAACCCGCATCAGAATAAAACCATGAATATTTGCGCCGGCCACCAGCAGATGTCTTTCGTGGCTGAACTAAGGAATAACATGCCTGTTGAAATAGGATGCCGGATGTGGATAGCACCGAGAAGGGGATGTGTACATGCATATATGCCTGTTTATTATGGTGTAAGTGATTTTCCTGCCGGCTATAAATATTATAAGAATAATGATGAGGTGTATGAAAACCATTTCAGGGTACCTGAAGATATGTATAATGAAAATAACGGTAAAGCATGGTGGTCTTTTATCTCCGTGACTTCTTTCGTGGATGATGACTACGGCTTAAGAATAGCAGAGAGAAAAGAGTTTAAAAATAAGCTGCAGCAGGAATATTTTGAGGAAGCCGCAAAATTTGATGCGCGACTGTCAGAGATGTGGAAGCGTAACCATGACGAAGCCCTGGAAGCTGTTACAGAGTTTAATAATATGATTTTTGAAAAGGCACTGCAGAGCAATAAGGAATATATGCAGGAAAATAAGTAGATTCAGTATACTCCTGTATTCCTGCATATCGTCCTGCAGAACCAGTATGACAGCCTGGAACAGGCCCTTTTTCCATACCACTTAGTTTTTGCTACCATGTAAAGATCAGTCAGCATGTCCGGGAAAGAAGATTTTGAATGATTTCTTTGCTTTCCATTACCGGGTTTGCTTACTTAATGTTAAATTTGTTAAGATCGTAACAATAAAAAATTCTTGAATATGGGAATGACATTAATAGAAAAAATACTTAGCAATCATTCTGATGCTGATGTAGTAAAACCCTGTGATATTGTGGATGTTATAATAGATGCAAGGGTGGCCCGCGATTTCGGGGGAGCAAATGTTGTGAAAAACCTGCAGACATATAAGCTTGATATCGACGATGCTGAAAAGACACTGTTTACCTTCGACTGCAATCCTACAGGATCAGACCAGAAATATGCCGTGAACCAGCATATTTGCAGGCTGTTTGCCAGGGAGGAAGGAATACGTGTCTATGATATTAATTCCGGAATAGGAACACACCTGCTTGTTGATGAAGGTTATGTTTATCCCGGTGCCACAGCTGTGTCCACAGACTCGCATGCCAATATTCTTGGTGCAGTGGGTGCTTTCGGCCAGGGTATGGGTGACCAGGATATTGCTGCGGCATGGAATAAGGGAAAGGTGTGGTTTAAAGTGCCACATTCGGTTAAAATAAACCTTAAAGGCGACCTGCCGCAGAATGTCTATGCCAAAGATATTGTACTTAACCTTCTGAATGAATTCGGGGCAAACTCATTGCTTGGATACTCTATTGAGATGTATGGCGACTGTGTGGATAAGCTGGGGCTTGGCGACAGGATGACAATATCCTCCATGGCAACAGAGATGGGCGCAATAATATTACTTTTCCCTCCCAATGATGAAGTGATATCCTACTGCGCTGAACGTACTGATAAGGAATTTGAAGCAGTGTATGCTGATGAGGATGCCCGCTACGACAAAATATTCGACATTGATGCAGGCAGCTTTAAAGCAATGATCTCCAAACCCGGACAACCACATGATACGGCGGGTATAGATGGAATGACCAGTATAAAAATAGACTCAGCCTTTATAGGAAGCTGTACAAACGGAAGGATGGAGGATATGAGAGCCGCCGCCAGGGTGCTTAAAAACAGGAAGGTGGCGCCGGGTGTGATGCTGAAAATTGTGCCGGCAACAAATGAGGTATGGGATAAATGCCTGGCTGAAGGACTGATGGATATTTTTAAAAATGCTGGTGCCCTTGTTTCAAATGCAGGATGTGCGGGGTGCGCGGCCGGACAGGTAGGCCAGAACGGTCCGGGTGAGATAACCATAAGCACAGGCAACCGGAACTTCCCCGGTAAACAGGGAAAGGGAAGCGTGTACCTGGCATCGCCTGCTGCCGTGGCCGCATCGGCAGTGGCCGGTTATATAACGCATGAAAATAATATTCCCGATACACCGGCAACATTTAAAAAAGGTGGGGAAAAGAAAGTTGTTCGTCAGGAGAAACAGGTAAAACCCGGTAGCCGTCCCACAGTTATTAAGGGAAGGTGCTGGATTATTGACAGGGATAATATTGATACCGATATGATATTCCATAACCGCTACCTTTCAATAACGGATATTGAAGAAATGGGTAAATATACCTTCGATAACCTCGAAGGATATGAGGATTTTGCAAAAAAAGCTGAAAAAGGAGATATAGTAATAACAGGGAAAAATTTCGGGTCGGGCAGCTCACGGCAGCAGGCTGTTGATTGTTTTGTCTCACTGGGCGTACAGGCTGTCCTGGCAGAATCCTTCGGTGCCATATATGAAAGAAACGCCATAAATGCAGCATTCCCGGTACTGAGCTACTCCAGCCTTGATGATATACA
>JAWLFR010000212.1:0-2613 GCA_041685495.1 Bacteroidales bacterium | reverse complement strand
TTAATAAGGAGAGTCCGTTTAAAGATATAGAGGTGCTGGATGACCTTCCTTTTAACCCTGAGAATAAGTTCAGGGCCTCGCTGGTATCATACCCTGATAAGAAACACGAGATGCTCTTTGTGGGAGCCCCTGAAAAGATACTGTCCCTTTCCTCAAAATTTATGAGCGGGGACGGTGAAAAAAAGCTGGATGATAAAATATCGAAAGAGATAGAAGATAAGATAGATGAGCTCAGCAACCAGAGTATGCGGGTGATAGGATATGCCTATAAACCGGCAGACAAAGACAGCCGGGAGGTAAAGGAAGACGATGCTGAGGGACTTGTCTTTGTTGGTTTATACGGGATAATTGATCCGCCCCGTGAAGAGGTGAAAGGAGCGGTGGCTAAATGTAAGACAGCCGGCATACGGGTGATAATGGTTACCGGCGATCATAAGCAGACGGCCATGGCAATAGCCAGGGAAGTGGGGATAATAGAAGAGGGAGAAGAGGAGAAGGATGATTGCCCGCTGGTGCTTACAGGACAGGACCTGGAGGTGGATGATGAGACCCTGGATAAGTACACTGAGTGTACCAATGTCTTTGCACGGGTCAGCCCGGATGCAAAGCTGCGGATAGCCCGGTCAGTGCAGGGAAAGGAGCTTATAATAGGCATGACAGGTGATGGTGTTAATGATGCCCCGGCGCTGAAGGTGGCTGATCTGGGTATAGCCATGGGACAGAGGGGCACCGATGTGGCCCGCGACAACTCACAGATAGTGCTGTCGGATGATAATTTTGCCAGCATAATAGATGCTATTGAAGAGGGGCGTATAGTCTTCCGTAATATAAGGCTTACAACATTCTTCCTTCTGACCACTAATTTTGCATCTACACTTAACCTGGTGGCTGCCCTTGCCATAGGTTTCACCTATCCCTTATCGCCTACCCAGATACTGTGGGTCAACCTGGTAACGGACGGGATAATGGATATATCACTGGCTACCGAGCCGGGGAATGAAGATATGATGAAGCAGCCGCCTGTCAGGAAGTCGGAGCGTATCATCAATAAAGAGATACTTCCAAACCTGCTTATTATAGTGCCTGTGATGGTGGTGCTGGCATTGCTCGCTTTCAGCCATTACCGTCCTGATGGTGTGGAGAAAGCACGTACAGGCGCCTTCCTGGTTGTGGCTATGACACAGATATTCAATGCCTTTAACCTGCGCTCATTAAGAAAGTCAGCATTCACTATAGGCTTCTTCAAAAATAAATGGCTTATCCTGGCATTCTTTGTTTCAATAGTATTGCAGCTGGCGGCCATTAAGCTGCCCTTTATGCAGGAGATTTTTAAATTCCGCGACCTGCCATGGATCGATATACTTGTTATCACACTGGCTTCATCACTGGTATTCGTATTCGGCGAATTATACAAGTTGATACGAAGCAGGGTGGTGAAGGGTTAATTATAATACTCCCCCTTTCCTGTACCAAAGGAGTAGTTTGCCAGGTTAAACATTCAGATAAACCAAAGACAATTAAATTGTTCTATTTGATATTGACTCTAATTCGCCCCCAAGGTCTCATATTTCGAAAATTCAGCATTGAACTAACCCAAAAAAAGCAGACCCGTTAGAATTGTCTGCAATACAATCGCCACAAGGTAGGTGGACTTAGAAGATAATACGGGTCTGCCAGGATTAAAGTTAAGAAATAAAATTGGAATTGAATGTGAGAATGTTGTAACTTGTTGGGTGCTTGTAATAAATATCAACTAATTATTTATGAGTTTTACTATTAAAACCAAGCTATTATGAAAAAGATATACTCCTCCATTCTGTTACTATCTCTGAGCATCCTGATTCTCGCTCAGTCACCACATGGTTTTAACTACCAGGCAATATACAGGGATGATTCAGGTAATATTATCCCAAATGATAATGTTGCAGTAATAATCTCTATTCTTCAAGGCGCTGTTGATGGCACAGAAGTGTTTAGTGAAACTCATACCGGAACAACAAATGACTTTGGTTTGATCAATCTTGTAATAGGTTCAGTAAATACAACTGATTTTCCTGCGATTGATTGGTCAAATGGACCATACTATTTAAAAGTCAATATTAATGGAACAGCAATGGGCGCAACACAATTATTGAGTGTTCCTTACGCTTTACATGCAGAAACCGTCGAATCAATAACCGAAAGTCAGATCAGCGATTTAGGCACTTATCTTGAAACCGAAACTGACCCCAGCGTACCCACGGGTACCCAAACCGGGGAAATGCAATACTGGAACGGCACAGCTTGGGTAACAGTGGCAGCAGGAAACGAAGGGCAGGTTTTAACATTTACTGGCGGTGTGCCCGCTTGGAAAACCGAGGTTGGTGATAACTTTGTAATAAACTTCGCTACCGGAAAAATTTGGATGGACCGCAACCTTGGCGCTTCACAGGTAGCAACAAGCAGCACCGATGCCGATGCCTACGGAGATTTATACCAGTGGGGACGTGGAACAGACGGACATGAAAGCAGAACATCCAGTACAACTTCTACCCTTAGCAGTAGCGACACGCCCGGGCATGGAGATTTTATATTAGCTCCGGATTCTCCTTATGACTGGCGCAGTTCGCAAAA
>JAWLFR010000211.1:0-2622 GCA_041685495.1 Bacteroidales bacterium | reverse complement strand
ATTACCTTGTTGTGGGGAAAGACCCGGGGACTAAAAAAGAAGAAGCCGATAAGCATAATGTGGAGATGCTGAATGAGAAAGAATTTATGGACTTATTAAATAAGTAAAATTTCAAACAGAGTAAACTAAAATATATACAGATTAACTCAAAATATTAAACAGATGAAATTTATATATAAGCTTGAAGAACTTGATAATTCCAAAGTAGCCGAGGTGGGTGGTAAAAATGCTTCCCTGGGAGAGATGTTCAGTAAGCTGAGCTCTGAGGAAGTGCGTGTTCCGGATGGTTATGCCACTTCAGCAGACTGTTACCGCGATTTTATTGAGAAGAATGAATTGAAAGATAAAATAATACAGGCACTCGGTGAACTTGATAAAGAGAATCTTGATAAGCTGAAGAAGACTGGCAGCAGGATCAGGAAGATGATCATGGATGCTGATATTCCGGATGAGACCTCTGAGCAGATTATTAATGCTTATAAGGATCTTAAAAAAAGGGAGAAAAAGGTAAGCAGCGTGGCTGTACGCAGCAGTGCCACTGCCGAAGACCTGCCTGATGCAAGCTTTGCCGGCCAGCACGATTCCTATATCAATATCAGCGGTGAGAAAGAATTATTGAAGGCATGGCAGAAATGTGTTGCCTCACTTTTTACAGACAGGGCAATTAAATACAGGGAGGAGAATGGTTTTGACCATATCAGGATTGCCCTCTCTGTGGGCGTACAGAAAATGGTCAGGGCTGATAAGGCATGCTCAGGTGTTGCCTTTACAATTGATCCTGACAGTGGGTTCAAAAATGTTATACTGGTAAACGGTGCATGGGGTCTTGGTGAAAATGTTGTACAGGGCGCGGTTCAGGCTGATGAATTTTACCTGTTTAAAGAGGCTCTGCGAAAGGATAAAAGGGCAATAATAGCAAAGAAGATAGGTACTAAAAAGAAGATGATGGTGTATGATGAAAAGGGTAAAGATGCTACCAGAAACGTGGATACACCTGAGGAGAAGAGAGGCCGGCCCGTGCTTAAAGATGATGAACTTACACAGCTTGGCAGGGCATGCCTTAAAATTGAAGATCATTATGATAAGGCCATGGATGTGGAGTGGGCAAAGGACGGAGAGAGCGATGAGCTGTTTATAGTCCAGGCCAGACCTGAAACCGTGCATTCGGGAAAAGAGGACAGTGCGCAGCTGAAGACATATGAAATTGAGACAGAGGGCAAGGACCCCCTGATTACCGCTACAGGCATAGGAAATAAGATAGCTGCAGGAAAAGTAAGCATTCTTGATTCACCTGAAGATGCAGGAAAACTGGAAGAAGGACAGGTACTGGTAACTGAGATTACCAATCCAGACTGGGACCCCATAATGAAGAAAGCATCCGCTATTATTACCAACAGCGGCGGACGTACGAGTCATGCCGCAATAGTAGCCCGTGAACTGGGAGCCGTAGCAGTGGTGGGCACAGGTAATGCCACAGAAAAACTAAAAGACGGACAGGAGGTAACAGTATCATGTACTGAAGGAAATGATGGAAAGATATATGAGGGTATATTAGAATGGAAAGAGGAAGAGATAGACCTTGATAAGCTGGGCAACCCTGAAACAAATGTTATGATGATAATAGCCAACCCTGGCTCAGCTTTTAACAATGCAATGTATCCTGTTGATGGTGTTGGTCTTATGAGACTTGAGTTTGTGATAAACTCTGCCATAAAAATACATCCTATGGCACTGGTCAGATTTGATGAAATTGAAGATAAGGATGTTATTGAAGAAATTAATAAACTGACATACCTGTACAGGGATAAAAAGGATTATTTCACTGATAAGCTTTCAATGGCCGTAGGTACAATTGCTGCAGCTTTTTATCCGAAAGATGTGATTGTGAGAATGAGTGATTTTAAAACGAATGAGTATGCAGACCTGGTAGGGGGCAGTCAGTTTGAGCCTGATGAAGAAAACCCAATGGTTGGTTTCAGGGGTGCATCCAGATATTACCATGAGAAATACCGTGAAGGATTTGCGCTTGAATGTGAAGCAATGCGTATTGTCAGGGATGAGATGGGACTTGATAATGTCAAACTGATGATACCTTTCTGCCGGACAACAGAAGAAGGAGAGAAAGTGCTGGAAGAGATGGAGAAAAATGGTCTCAAACAGGGTGATAAGGGTCTTGAGATATATGTTATGACCGAAATACCTTCTAATGTCATAAGGGCAGAAGCATTTGCGAAGATATTCGACGGTTTCTCAATAGGCTCGAATGATCTTACCCAGCTGACACTGGGCATTGACAGGGATTCAGAAATAGTGAGTAAACAGTTTAATGAGCAGGATCCGGCGGTGATGGAGATGATCAGCTCAGCAATAAAGACGGCCAGGAAAGAGGGAAAGGAAATAGGTCTGTGCGGACAGGCACCAAGTGATATTCCTGAGTTCGCCCAATTCCTTGTCGAAAATAAGATTAACAGCATCTCTTTCAATCCCGATGCAATAGCTAAAGGGATTAAAAATATTATGAAAGCTGAAAAGAAAACAAAAAAATGATAATTATAGTGTTTGGTTTACCGGGAACAGGAAAGTCGTACCTGGCCAGGAGGCTGGCCGACACGACAGGGGCTG
>JAWLFR010000210.1:0-2648 GCA_041685495.1 Bacteroidales bacterium | reverse complement strand
AGTGCTATAATACTGCTTAAATTTGAATACGGCACGGATATCGACATGGCTTTTATGGAGGTGAATGAGAAGATAGACGGCAGCATGAATTCACTGCCCAACGACCTGGAAAGGCCCCGCATAATAAAAGCCAGTGCTACTGATATACCGGTATTTTTCCTTAACCTGAGCCTTGCAGGTGATGAGTATTCGGATGAAATGTTTAACCAGCTGAGCAAGTTTTCTGAAACAGTAATAAAAAAGAGGATTGAGCAATTGCCCGAGGTGGCCATAGCTGATATAACAGGACAGGTGCAGGAGGAGATATATATTGAACCGGACCTGGAAAAAGCAGTCAGCCTTGGAATAGATGAAAACGATATACGGTCGGCCATTGAGAGAAATAACCTGAATATCGGGAGCCTGCTTATTAAAGACGGCAAATACCTTTATAACCTGGAATTCAGCTCATACCTGAAAACCGTAAATGATGTGGCTGACATTTATATCCGGGCAGGTGATAAGCTTGTGCAGCTAAAGGACCTGGCAGAGGTAGGACTGAGACAGCGCAGGCTGACCGGTATGTATATGAATGGTGACAGGCGATCGGTATCACTGGCCATTATCAAGAAGGCAACAGCACGGATGGCTGACCTGGAGGACAACCTTGGGGAACTGATAACAATCTTTAACGATGATTATCCTGACATTGAATTTGAGATATCCCAGGACCAGACAAGGATACTTGACTTCTCAATGTCGAACCTGAAAACAAGCTTGCTTATAGGCGGCTCCATAGCCTTCCTTATAATGTTCTTTTTCCTTCGTGACGGGCGCTCACCCTGGCTGATAGGCCTGAGCATACCTTCATCGGTTCTTATAAGCATCCTTTTTTTCCACCTGGTGGGACTGTCGGTGAATATAATATCGCTGTCGGGACTGATACTGGGGGTGGGAATGATGATTGATAATTCAATTATCGTAACCGACAATATTACTCAGTATATGGACAGGGGTAATACTGTCAATGAGTCCTGTATTAAAGGCACAAACGAGGTTATCCGTCCCCTGCTGTCATCCATCCTGACAACATGTGCCGTCTTTATTCCACTGATCTTCCTCAGCGGCATTGCCGGGGCTTTGTTCTATGACCAGGCCATAGCTATTTCAATAGGGCTTTTTGTTTCGTTTATCGTTTCAATAATGCTGTTACCGACCCTTTTCAGGCAGTTTTATAAAAATCCCCGTGAGGGTGCACTGACACGTTTTGTCAAAAAGATCTCTTTCAGGAACCTCGAGAAAAGATATGAGACAGGCATGAGCTTCTTTTTCAGGTACAGGCATATAGCCATGCCATTGTTTCTGGTGCTGATATTAGTAAGTGTATGGCTTTTTACCGTAATGGAAAAAGAGAGGTTGCCGGCCGTTAAGCAGGATGAATTGCTGGTGATGATAGACTGGAACGAGAATATCGATGTTGACGAGAACGCATCAAGAGTGATGGATATATTAGACCACTGCGAAAGCATGGTGGCTCAATCAAATAGATTTATCGGTGAACAGGACTTTGTATTTAACCGCGATTACGATCAGACATATACACAGGCTAAGATATACCTGAAGGCTGAAAGTTTTTCAGTTTATGAAGAACTGCGTAACAGGATTGATGATTATGTATCGGAATCATGGCCGGCAGCATCACTGAGTGCAGGTCCTCAGGAAAATGTTTTTGAGAAGATCTTTTCAGCAGCGGAAGCGGGACTAGTGGTGCACCTGAGCCTGCTCTCCGAAGACAGGATACCCTCCCTGGACAAGGTTGAGCGTATACAGTCTGCCCTTGACGGCAACTGGCCTGAAGCTATGACCGGCATGCCGCCAACAGGTGAGAAAGTGATGGTCAGTATTGACCGTGAAAAGCTGCTGCTGTATGAAGTAAGCCCTCAGGATCTCTATCACAGGCTGAGGACAGCTTTTAGCAGCAACAGGGCAGGAGAGCTGAGGGCATCGCATGAGATACTCCCGATAGTGCTGACAGAAGACAGGGAATACATCAGTAATATTATTTCGGAAAGTTTTATAAGTAACAGTCGCGGTAAAGAAGTGCCCGTGCGTAACCTTGTTAGTGTTGACAGGATACACGGCTACAAGTATATCAAAGGAGGCGTGCACGGTGAATATGTACCACTGAGCATGGATTTGGAGACACGGTCGCCCGAAAGGCTTATAGCACAGATAAGAGACCTTGTAAGGGAGGAAGATGATATCAATGTCCGCTTTTCCGGATCCCTTATCTCGGGGCAGCAGATATTCCGGGAGATGATCTTTGTAATACTGATATCGGTTTTACTGCTGTATTTTATCCTGGCCTCACAGTTTGAGTCGCTTAAACTGCCTTTTGTTGTACTGCTGGAATTACCCATTGACATTGCAGGGGCTTTATTGCTTTTAAGCTTATTCGGAGGAACAGTTAATCTTATGTCTATGATAGGGATTATTGTAATGTCTGGTATAATCATAAACGATTCTATCCTGAAGATAGACACCATCAATCACCTGCGGCGATCAGGACTGGGTTTAAAAGAAGCTATATATGAAGGAGGGGCCAGGAGACTTAAGCCCATTATCATGACCAGCCTTACGACCATACTGGCTATGACGCCTTTCCTTTT
>JAWLFR010000075.1:0-10948 GCA_041685495.1 Bacteroidales bacterium | reverse complement strand
TCCGTTTTCTGAGGCAATCCTGCTCTTAAGAATCTTATGTCTCTCCGACAGCATGTCAAAGCTTTTTCTGAAAATATCTATATCAAGCTCACCTTCAAAGCGGTAAGTAAAGGAAATATTATAGGCAGGGTTATTATTTTCAATCTTGTTAACTATCCAGAGTCTTTCCTGGCTGGGTGTCAGTGGCAAAGATGATGAATAATCAATTTTCTTCCCTGTACCGGCCTGCACCCTGTCACTGATACTGAGGTTTGCATTTTCCAGCAATCCCCTTATGTTAGGATTTTGAAAGAATTTATCAATATTAATATCCGATTCATAATCCTCATTGATCCTGTTTATTATCTGTGCTGCCAGCAATGAATGGCCACCCAGCACGAAAAAATCATCGGTAACACCGATACCCCCAATCCCCAGAAGTTCCTGCCATATCTTAACGAGGTATTTCTCCTTATCAGATACAGCTTCAACATAATCACTGTCTATATCAGGCCTCTTATGGAAGAATTCACTCTCCATGGCCTGTTCACCGTCATGGCCGGCTGTCTCACTGAGCCCGTCAGCCTCCTGTATATCCTGCCGGTAAAGGCCTGCCATATCAGCCGGTATATGGCTGATCCAGTGTCTTTTCCTTTCGAAAGGATAGGTAGGCATGGGAACCCTGAATCTCTCTTCATCCCTGTAGTACCATGACCAGTCAATGTTAACACCCTGTACCCATGCCGTGGCAATTGATTTTAAGAATATGGCAAGGTCATCGGCTTTTTCCTTAGGATGGCGTGTTGTCCTGCACACCGGTATTTTATTTCCGTTGTACAGTGAAAGCAATGTTGAGAGGGACGATCCCGGTCCTACTTCAATATAAAAAGAATTTTCATCCTTCAGCAGTTCCAGCATGCCTCCGGCAAAATCGACCCTTGACCTGATATGGCTTCCCCAGTATTCAGGATCTTTTATACGATTATTATCAGCCCATTTACCCGTAACATTTGAGATCATGGGTATTTCCGGCTCATTCATTTCTATACCGGCTGCGATAGTGGCAAATTCCTTTGCCGCCGGCTCTACCAGGTATGAATGAAAGGCATGTGATGTCTTTAACCTTGTTATATGCACCGCCGGGAATTCAGTCCTCAGCTTTTCTTCAAGGCTGTCAATAGCACCAAAGCTGCCGGAGACCACTGTTGCGGAAGGGGCATTTATAACCGAGATCTCTGTTTCTTCTATTATATGTCCTGCCAGTTCTTCAGCAGGCAGCTGTACCGACAGCATTGCTCCGGCTTCCTGCTCCTGCATTAACCTGCCGCGCTCATATACAAGTCTGAGTCCATCTTCAAAAGTAAACACTCCTGCAATTGCGGCAGCGCTCAGTTCACCTATACTGTGACCGATAAGAGCATCCGGTTTAACCCCGAAGTCGCCCAGCAATTCTGCCAGGGCATACTGTATTGTATAAAGGAGAGGCTGCGTTATTGAGGTCTGGTTCAGTTCTGCCCGCAACTCATCTGTATCCTTTTCCAGTATATATTTAAGAACATCAACTCCATATGGCTTAAGTATTTCGGCAGCCCTGTCCACCTTCTCCCTGAAAAGGCTGAAATTATCATACAGGCCTTTAGCCATTCCAATATACTGTGATCCCTGTCCTGTAAACATAAATACAACACGAGGATCCCTTGCAGATGATGTTCCTGTAACCTTCCTGTCTTTTCCGGCGTCAAAAATATCTTTGTCCCCGTCTTCACTGTCGAACCATGAAACAGTCCTGGCAGGCAGATGCTCCCTGCCCTGCTGCAGTGTCCAGGCAATGTCGGCTATCTTATGACCTGTGGTTTTAAGATAGGACCCGAAATTATCCACCTGCCTCTGCATAGCAGCTTTGCCCCTGGCAGACAGCGGTATAAAGTGAATCCTCCGTGCAGACTCCTTTGACTGTCTTTGCGGGACTTCTTCCAGTATACAGTGTGCATTGGTGCCACCTATACCAAATGAGCTTACAGCTGCACGCCGGGGATGCCCGTTCGTCTCCCAGTCCCTTAGTTCCTTATTTATATAAAAAGGTGATTCATCCAAATCCAGCTCCGGATTGGGTACGGAGAAGTTTACCATTGGCGGTAATTTCTTGTTATTGAGCAGAAGAACTGTTTTGATAAGTCCTGATATACCTGCTGCAGCATCAAGATGACCAATATTTGCCTTAACCGAACCCAGGGCACAGTAAGCCTTCTTTTCCGTATACCTGCGATAAGTCTGTGAAAGTGCTGCAATCTCAATGGGATCACCCATTTTGGTTCCTGTTCCATGCGTTTCAATATAAGAAATTGTCTCAGGGTTAATGCCTGATTTACGTAAAGCCGATTGTATGACCTCCGATTGTCCTTTTACGCTGGGAGCCATATATCCCACTTTCTGTGAGCCGTCATTATTGATCGCGGTCGCCTTGATCACTGCCAGTATATTATCCTTATCTTCAAGAGCATCTTCCATTCTTTTCAGTACAACCACTCCTGCCCCTTCACCGAAGAGGGTACCAACTGCATCCTTGTCAAAAGGCCTGCAGTGGCCATCGGGTGAGCTTATCTCACCCGGTTCATACATATATCCCTCATCGCGCGGGAAAGATATAAATGAGCCCCCGGCCAGTGCCATCCTGCTTTCACCGTCAATGATGCTCCTGCAGGCCATATGGACAGCAACCAGCGATGTGGAGCAGGCTGTTTGTATATCAATACTGGGTCCCCTGAGGTTCATCTTGTACGACACCCTTGTTGTAAGGTAGTCACTGTTATTATTAAGTATGGTTTGTATTTCACCTATGCTATTCCCTTTTAATGCAGCGGGCAGAATATTTTTTACCAGATAATTATTCATACCACAGCCACCGAATACACCAACAGGAAAATCATGGCTCTCCTTCCTGTACCCTGCGCTCTCCATAGCCTCATAGCAAACTTCGAGGAACATCCTGTGCTGGGGATCCATGAAATCTGCCTCCCTGGGAGTGAAACCAAAAAATGACGAATCAAATTTATCAGCTATATCCAGCCTGGGTGATGCATAAACATACCTCTCGTTATCCAGCATTTCCCCCGGCACATTCTTTTCTTCCAGCTCTTCCCTGCTGTGCCTGACGACCTGCTCCCTGCCATTGATGATTGTATCCCAGAAACCATCGGTATTTTCGCTTCCGGGGAACCTGCCTGCCACGCCAATTACCGCTATATCCCCGGGTTTTGAACTGCGTTCTCCGGCTTCTTCTTTCAGCAAATTCTGGCTTTCAGGTTCACTGTCAGCGATAAAATTAACCAGATCATTTATTGTCGGGTACTGGAATATATCAACAATATTGATCCTGATATCATGATTATTTGCCAGGTCTATAACTATCTGCGGTATAAGCACGGAATGGCCTCCCAGGTCAAAGAAGTTATCACCCGGGCCCAGATCATCCAGGTTGAGCACCTCTTTCCATACATCCGTAACCAGCTTTGTTAACCCGGACTTTGAACCGGGGGATAACTGCTTTGATCTCTTTTCATCCTTTTTTTGCCTCTTACCTTTCCCCCTGGCAGCCTGCCTGATACTGCCAACGGTAATGTAGTTCTCTGAAACCAGCCTGGTGAATGCGTTCCTTTCACGTATGGTCCGGTCCGGCCCTTTAGCAGGTTCAGCACTTTCCTCTCCCCCTCCATCGTCTTCATCATCAGTAGCATAGCTAAACTTCAGTTGCTCAGCAAAGCTCACGGGCACCCTGTAATCACAGCCACCCTCAACAGTCGAGGCATAATCACTGAAAGATTGGTCCAGGAACATCTTCGCCGGGGTATTCTTAGCTGTTTCCCTGAAGCGGAAAACAATATATTCTGCCCCGCTCTCCCTGGCTTTAGTCCCGAGAAACCTGACCAGCTCATGTTCAAGACCTTTACCAAGCACCCGGCAGCTCAGCAGAAATGAATCAATAATATATTCACCTGTTTTCGAGGCTATTATTACCCCGGTTAAACCATATTCCCCGAAACGGTCAGACACCCTTACCTGGAAACAATCGTATGTGTCACTCTCCGCAAGCTCCTGCATCTGTCCCTCGTCTCTTCTTATCGTTGAAAAATTGAACTGGTTAGTCCTGTAGCTGAGCTGGGATATACGTGGTATATCAGGTATCTGGAATGTATCGATTTCAGCATTGATATCAAGGCTATTAATAAAATCAGTATAATTGCTGAATGATGATTTGAGTTTTGTCCTGTCGGCTTCATCCCTGTACATCTTTGCCCTCTTCAGATCTTCGCCTGTCAGCCTCACCCTGTCGAATATCCATGAGTTTTTCAGGAAGCCTGCATCACTGATTCCTTCCGGTTTAAAAATCACATTCACAGCCGGCAGGTTCTGCCTTACCTCGTCACACTCAACCGGGTTATCATCAATAAATACAAAGCTGTCTTCACCAATATTTATTTCCCGGCTCATATCAAGTATATTGCGGGATTTGGGAAGCCAGTTGATACGATGAAAGGAAATATGATCTCTGCCCAGCTTCATATGCTCATTTTTCTCAAGAACCTCAAACACATCATCCTCATTATTCTTGCTGCAAAGGCAGATCAGCACTCCCTGTGAATGCTGCTCTATTAGAAATTCCTGTATAGCCAGTTCGGCTGCACCCACTTTTACACCATCCCAGCCATCTTCGCCCACCACTCCTTTCCAGAGTGTATTGTCACAATCGACGGCAATAGCTTTCGGAGGGCTGCTCCTGAAAGAATGTATATAGCGCGCCAGGATGCTGGCCAGCGACACAAAATAATCATCCTTGTAAGGTATATGTCCATGTTCTTCTCCCAGCGGCTCATAATAATCACCAATCGAATATTTTGATAGTGTTTCCCCTGATGGAATAATAAAAATATTCCTGCTGTCATTGTACCTGCTTATTATTTTATTCTCCCATTCATCCAGGTACCCTGAAGTATCATGATCATTGCCATGCCTGGTTGAAGGAGCGGTGATGGCAAACAGGTACTTTCCTTTCTTATTGATCTCCCCGGCCGCATCGACTGCATCAATAAATTCATTCAGCTTCCTGTCGAGCATCTCCCGGCTGTTGCCCGATGGGAATCCGTCTACCAGGTCTTCGAACCTGACAAGCACAATATTATAACCATCCCTGTTTGTATTGAACTCACCTGAGGGATTTAAGAGTTGCTGAAATACCTGGTTATAGCCAACAAATTCGAAATCAAGCGGTAAAACCGCTTTTTCTTTCCAGAATTCCAGGTAAGGCGAGAGTGGTTCAGCCGTGAAAGTGCCGGTAATATATACTTTACTGTTATCCGGACTGTCCTCCCTCTTTTTTAACCATGAGGGTATGGCATCGGTGTCTGCAATTATCTCCCCAATAATACTCAGGAGCAGTTTTTCATATTCGCGTATTGACTCTTTTTTGAACAGGTCAGTATTATATTTAAGTATCAGCTTAAACATCTTCCTGTCATGTATTATATCGAGGGTCATATCAAACTGTCCCTCCTGGTCATTTATATTATAGGGACTCATGGTCATATCACCATACTTCCCGGGCTTCTCACTATCGGCATTCAGGAGGGGCAATAAGTTTCCTGCCGTTCGCCTGTTGATAAAATTATAAAGCACCTGAAAAAGGACCGGCCGTGAAGGGTCGCGCCGGGGTGCAACAGATTCCACAAGCAGTGGCAGGGGTATATCCTGGTTTTTCCTTAGTTCTGAAAAATTCTTTTTGTTCTCCCCGAGGTATTGTGAAAAACTTTTATCCCTTCCTGTATCACATCTCAGTGGCAGGATATTTATCAGGTATCCGAATAATTTTTCATATTTCTCCTTTGTTCTGCCGGAAACAGTGGTTCCTATTAAAAATTTCTCCTGACCTGAAAGCCGTGCCATTAATAATTCAAAAGCAGTAAATAAAAGCGTATTGGGGGTTACACCCTTATCAACAGCAGTTTTGTTTACAGAATCAAACAAATCCCCGTCTATTGAAAATGTATGGGTAGCGCCATTGAATGTTTGCACTGCAGGCCTGTCATAATCATATGGAAGGATAAGCGGTTCGTCGTATCCCTGCAATGTTTCTGTCAATTGCTCCCGCTTATTCTCAAATCCGGGTTCCTGCATTACCTTATACTGATCAATAACATAGCCGGCATAATCAAAGCCGTTATCCGGAAGGCCATGATCCCTGTCATGCAAGAATGAGCTGTAAATATCAAACAATTCATTTATCATGATTTTCAGTGACCATAAATCGCATATTATATGATGGATATTGAACAGCAGATAATCATGAGTCCCTGTTCTGAACACATAAGTCTTCATCAGCGGACCTTCTTCCAGTGAGAACGGGATACTGTATTTGTCGTTTATCAGTTTATCGAGACCGGCCTGGTCGGTGTCACCCGCCTCAACTACCTCAAGGAAAGGGATGGTGTTCTCCGATTCAATAATATAGGAGGAGTGCTTTTTACCCTTCAGCCCGGCGAACAGGCTGCGAAGCTGTACATGCCTGTCAGTCAGCACAGTGAGTGCCCTGTAAAATATCTCCGTATCAAGCTGAGAATTAAGCCCTGCAGCCACTGCAACATTATAAGAAATATTTGACGGGTACATCTGGTGCAAAAACCAGAGAGCTTCCTGGTTGGAAGGTAAAGGATATGTCCGGATCCGCTTATTACTACCCTTTAAGTATTTTCCAATAATACCGGCATTATTGTCGACGAATTCTTTCTGATTGCCGGTCAATGGTAAGCCATCAAGTTGTGCTTCCAGTTTATCGTTCTCTTTCCACAGTGTTATTATTCCCGGAATGCCAGTCTCAATTCCAAAATTATTCATACAAGATCATGTTTGTTTATTCCAAAAAAACCTGGATATTAAGTCCTATATTTGTTGTTTTAATAAGCAGGTATGTCAGTATTATTCAAGAGCTCTCGGTTTAAGATTTATATACTAACAGTTTTTTTGGCAATCAGTTCACTATTTCTACTCTTCAATTCACACATTTACGATTATTTGTCTAAAACTGCCAGGGCAGATGCAAGTGTTTTAATAATTGAGGGGTGGATACCTCAGTATGCACTTGAATTATCCTATTCGGAATACATAAATGGTGATTACAGTCACATATTCACTTCCGGTCTCAAGTCACCCGACTATTTCCTGATGGCAATGAATGGCCGTCTTATTTTTTACAAGCCTTTTAAAACGGATACTGATTATCCTCACAAGGCACACCTGGTGGAAATTGATGCCCGGAGTGAAATGTACGGCTCAGATGCTGCACGGTTTAATGTCAGGGTTAATGATTCTTTAACTGCTGAATTCATCACTGATAAGCGAAGGAAGGAATATGGTTTCCAGTGGTATGGAAACATCAATGATATTGATTCCATAAGTATAGAATTTACTAATGATAAGCATGGGGATTTCGGTGACAGGAACCTGTATATCAGGAGTATCACCTTTGACAAAAACCTGGTGATACCCTACCAGTATAATTCTGTGTATGACATTGGCAAACCGGGCGGGCGCAACAGGAGGACAAATAACAGTGTTTCTTATGCAGAAACAGCCAGGGACAGGCTATTATCCATAGGCCTTGATTCTTCAGAGATCACCGCCATCCCGGGTGAGCGCGTCAGTGTTAACAGGACACTCTCAAGCGTTCTGGCTGTCAGGGATTACCTGCAGGAGAATGCCACCGGCATCAAATCAGTGAATGTTGTTAGCCTGGGGGCTCATTCACGAAGGACATGGATAACATATAAATATATACTGGGCAGGGAGTACCAGACTGGTATTATATCACTGGCAGACCGTAAAACAGCCGCTTCCGTAAAAAGGAGACTATTAAAGACAGCAAGGGAATCAGCTGCCCTCGCCTTTTATTGTATCCTGCTTATCTTCTACTGATTGTTGATTCCTGATCTGAATGCTGATTCCTGAGGTGGTTGTTACATTACAGGTTTCACCGGTCCATAAAAACAATCTCCACCCTTCTGTTGGGTGATCTTCCTTCACCGGTATTGTAAGCACGGGGTTTACCCTCCCCGAATCCCCTGGCAGTCAGCCTGTTTCCGTCAATACCCTGTCTTACAATATATTCCGCTATTTCATCTGCCCTGTTTTGTGTCAGTCGGATATTCGCCGATGCCTGACCGGCATTATCTGTATGCACGGCGATAAACAATCCCAGCTTGCTGTTATCATCCATTAACCTTACTACCTGGTCCAGCAGAGGAAGTACATCCAGTGATATACGATTACTGTTATCATTGAAAAAATCATCCGATGACAGACTAAAGATTTTTTTTAAATTAACCAGGGTTTTTTCAGCCTGGCTTACCGGTTTGTAAGTGATTACTTTTGTGTCTGCATAGCCCAGGTCCAGTGCCTTTTTAAATGTCAGGTAGGTGTCCATGATATTTAACTGCTCATCGATAATATACTGATAGACACCTTTCTCCTCTGAATAGACCTGTTTTATATAAGTAAAATTCCTGATATCACTATACCTGTTACTACTAACATTGACAGGGGATTCTGATTCGAATAACACTACCCTGCTTATAGCACCTGACTCCAGTTCATCAGAAACAGAAAATAATTCTTTGATCTTAAGCTGGTCCTCCAAATTCAGGGTCATGGTCTGTTCATCCTTTTGGATACTGTCGCGCTCATCCACTGCTCCATAGCTGGTATGAATAATCCTGTATACACCTCTCTTAAATATTTCTCCGCTGTTCTGGTCCCTTAATGTCACACCAAGCCGCAGCCTGTATTCACCCGGATTACGATACGTATGGCTTACTTTCACTCCCCTGCCCCTGCCACCGTCACCAAAATCCCAGGAGTAATCAAGGATATCATAGCCTGGCAGGTAAGACTCCGTGGCATCAAAATATACAGTTTCATCCACTACCAGTGAACCATCCACTGATATTACCGGCTGCTCGTATTTCAACAGTTCTGCTTCCCGGATATCAGCCACAAAGAACACCGATCCCGTATTGCTGTCAACCACGGATTGCCTTACCCTATAGCTTCCGGGACCGGGAAAGCAATAATCCGCCTCCCCGCCCCTTATCTCATCACCATTTTCAAAATCCCACTGATATTCGAGGTTAAAAGAACCAAAGCGGAAATTATTTTCATTCTCAAAACTGAGGCAATAATTATCCGGTTTTTGTCTGTCAGTGTAAAATATCTGTGGATATATCACGGAGAATTTAAAAATATCAATACTGCCCTCCCTGTCAGTGGAAAAATATCCCTGACTGAAAGTTGCATCAGCAACCAGTCCAAAATCGTCAGATTCTGAATTCAGCGGTTTATCAAGTAAGACAGGTTCAAGCCATTCACCATCATCCTGCCTGCTATAATAAATATCTTTACCCCCATAGCCTCTTTTATTATCCGAGGAGAAGAACAGTTCCCCCGTTTGATTTATGAAAGGATAAGCCTCATTGCTCTCTGTATTGATTACCGGTCCAAGGTTAACCGGTTCGCTCCAGTAACCTTTCTCACGACTCGAGTAGTAAAGGTCTGATCCCCCGTAGCCTCCGGGCATATCAGACGCAAAATATAACCTGTCACCGCCGGGAGCAAGGTAAGGTGTGCTTATATTATACCATTCGCTATTGAATCTGAAACTATTTATTTCTTCCCATGAACCGTTTTTCAGCACTGCTGTAAATAAGCCAAGCCTGTTCCTGTTTTCGGATATGTTTCTTAATCCACCCTCTACTACCTGGTTGCGGGAATAATATAAGGTATCCCTGTTTTCATTGAAAGTAACAGGGCCTTCATTCAACCTTGTGTTCAGGTTTTTTGAAAAGGTACGGGCCTTTCGCCATGTGACTTTGTCAGTGGTATCAATATAAAAAATATTAATATAAGCGGTATTGTCTGTTGGTGTATAATTTATTAACGAGTTATTATCCCGTGTGCTGCAGAATACAATACCATTATCAAAAAAAACCGGAGAAAATTCATCGTGCCTGTCAGAGCTGAAAGAAGTCCTGGCAACATCATATGACGGTAATTGACCGTAGCTGTAATGCTGAATAATTATAAGGAAGAATATGTATAATATGACCTTTAATTTCATAACTCTGGTAAAAATAATAAATAGCTTATGGCTCATTAGAATATTAGTGGATTGACAGCATCTAACTCATAATTAAAAATATAGCTAAGCATAATAAAGTGTGAACCATTACTGTAATTACCCAACTTACTAACCTGGAAATCATATATATATGCTGCACCAAGCTGCTTATTGATATAAAACTGCACCATCCCTGATACTGTACCCTGGTCCTGCCAGGACATTCCCAGGTACAACCTTTTATAAAGGCTGAACCCTGCATTAAGATGATACTGGAATTTAGCATTATCCGGTATTAATGAATACCTTAACATTGCCGAAGGGTGAAAACTTATATCTCTGCCAAGGCCTATTTCCACACCGGTATTCAGGTGATAACTATAATTACTGAAATTATTATCAAGTGAATATTTATTACTGCTATAATCATATTTAAAGCTTAAAAGCCTGGGAATGGCCAGTCCTGCAAAGAAGGTCTCATTCTCATAATATACTCCGAAGCTAAAGTTTGGAAGAGCAAATAATTCTGTATCAGTCAGATACCTTTCATCACCGGGATCATTGACCACCAGTTCTGAGTAATTGGTATTCGTCATTATAACACCGGCACCCAGACCAAATGAAAGGGTGCTTTTGTCTGATGATATTTTATAAGCATAGTTCGATACCAGCCGGTTCTCTTTGACCACCCCAATCTGGTTACTTTTAATGACCAAACCGAGTCCCAGTCTATTATCACTTACCGGCGCATCAATGCTGAATGTCAATTCCCGGGGTGCACCTTCAATGCCATGCCATTTTTGTCCGTAA
>JAWLFR010000074.1:0-10981 GCA_041685495.1 Bacteroidales bacterium | reverse complement strand
CCTGATATCTTCATTTGTGATATTATTTCATATCATTTAGCCTGTCATTAAGGACCGGATATTATCAATTCTGTAATAAGACAGTAACAGGAAAGCTACAAATACAAGAATAAATACAAGGTTTACAGAAACTATTAATGTATAAACCAGGTAAAGGAAGAATCTGAAAAATTTCCTTTTAAGTAAATAATTGGGAACAAGTATTGAATTTATAAACCATGATGTGCTTATAATGATAGGCAAATAAAAAGAAATGAAATAAAATGAATATCGAAAACTATCCGATGAAACTCCGAATAGAATGACAAGAACAATTGATATTGCTATCCAGAAAATTATATCTACGCCCTTATTCATATTGCAAAACTGTGTTAAAAAAACCAGATTGACCATTATCCGCCACTAAAATCGACGGCCTACAGGTTTTCAAAGGTTTTCTACCTTGGATAATAGTGCATGCATTGCATAACTTTGAATCATATCATTAATAACTAAATTACTTAATCATGTTTAAATTATTTAATATGGGAGGGCCGGTATTCATGGGAATACTTACCCTTATATTTTTTGTTATGCTTGCGATTGCAGCTTTCAATTTTCTTCTTATCCTTAAAAATGATTTCAAGGATATTGAAGAAACAAGGAAGAAACTGTCATACCTGAAATCACTGGGACTTTTTGCTTTTATTGCCGGTATCCTGGGACAATCGATCGGTTTATATGAGGCGTTTACAGTCATCGAAAAAGTAACGGACATTTCCCCGGCCCTTATGGCAGGGGGATTAAAGGTTTCCATGATTACCCCTATTTACGGCATGCTAATTCTCCTTCTTTCCTACCTCTTCTGGTTTATACTGGATTTTATGGCAAGCCGCAGAGTAAACTGACGACTACTCAGGCCAGAGTAGCTTTTTTAGAAAATCACTTTTTCTGATTTATGAAGAAGTGATTTTTTGTTTACATTTGAAAAGTTTTTTCCACGCCTCTTTAGCTCAGCTGGCAGAGCAGCTCATTCGTAATGAGCAGGTCGCGGGTTCGAGTCCCGTGAGAGGCTCTGATCTTCGAACTTTTTAGCCTCTAACTGGTTATACTTTTATGCAGCTGTACTTAATAGTATAGATATGGCTGCTTTTAACACAGTCTATCTGATTATGAAAATACTCCTGACGGGTGCCACCGGTTATATAGGCAAGAGGCTGGTGAACAACCTTCTTGAAAAAGGACACGAGCTTATCTGCTGTGTGCGTGATATTGAACGTGTATCCCTTCCCCCGTCAGTTATAGCAAGAGTCAGCCTGCTGGAAATTGACTTTCTCTCCCCTCCTGATCCTGACAGCCTTCCGAAAGATATTGACGGGGCTTATTATCTTATTCATTCCATGTCACAGTCAATAAAAGACTTTGGAAGCCTGGAGGCCAGGGCCGCTGAAAATTTCCGTGACTATATGAACCTGACCAGTGTAAAGCATGTTATTTACCTCAGCGGCATAGTAAACAGCAGTAAGCTGTCAAAACATCTTGATTCAAGAAAAAATGTAGAAGAAATTATTTTTTCAGGCAATTATAACACAACGGTGCTGAGGGCCGGCATAATTGTAGGATCAGGAAGCGCTTCATTTGAGATCATAAGGGACCTTGTTGAAAAGCTGCCATTTATGCTGGCACCCAGGTGGGTGATGACAAAAACACAACCCATAGCAGTAAGGAATGTAATGTCCTTCCTTTCCCGTATACTGTTCTGTGAGGAATGTTATGGCAGTGGCTATGATATAGGCGGTCCGGATATACTGACCTACCGTGATATGCTGATTAAATATGCAAAGATAAGAAGACTAAAAAGGTCTATTATCCCTCTGCCTATCATGACTCCCAGGCTTTCGTCATACTGGCTTTTCTTTGTAACCTCGGTTTCGTTCAAGCTTGCCGCCAACCTTGTTGACAGCATGAAAATAGAGGTAATTGGCACCCCAAATAAGCTGGCTGAAAGATTCGGGATTGAGCTGATACCCTATGAGGAAGCCATAGCCCTGGCTTTTGCCAGGATTGAGCAGAATGATGTTATGTCTACATGGAAAGATTCGATGATTAGTGGCAGGATAAAAAAGGAGCTGTATGAGTTTGTCCAGGTACCGCAATATGGTGTATACCGCGATGTAAGGGAAGAGCCTGTCAGTGATATCAGAGCTGTAAGCGACAGGATATGGTCTATAGGAGGAGAGACGGGATGGTATTATGCCACCTGGATATGGAATATACGAGGTTTTCTTGACAGGCTGAGCGGGGGTGTGGGGATAAGGCGGGGCCGTACCAGCCTGAATGAGATATATCCGGGGGATGCACTTGATTTCTGGAGGGTCTTACTGGCAGATGAAGACCGTAAAAGATTATTATTATATGCCGAGATGAAGCTTCCCGGTGAAGCATGGCTCGAATTTTCCATTGAGGATGATAATGTTCTCAGGCAGGTAGCAACATACAGGCCAACAGGAGTATTCGGGCGACTGTACTGGTTTATGCTGATGCCCTTCCACTATTTTATTTTCAGAGGGATGGCACGCAGGATAGCACACGGAAAAATGACATTGAAGCCTGCTTAAACAATTAATACAGGTACCTGTGACAATCAGTGCATGCATATTCCTTCCATACCTCCCCCAGGTCAACAGGATGAATAAATTCCAGTGACTCATTGGAAAGTGCAACCTGCAGGCTGTCCGGTGTCCCCTGCGACTGTATGGTATGGCATAGATTGCAGTCGCGTGAGATAACCCTTCCGTCACTGCTCATATGATTGCCGTTATGACATCTGAAGCAGCCGTTAAACTCCACATGACCTACATGGTTTGGGTAAACATCCCAGCTGGCTTTCATCTCCGGGAAAATATTCCTTTGAAAACCTTTCTTAAAGCCTTCGACAGCCATGCTGATAAGATGCGGCTTTTCATCGGCCAGCTCCGGGTAATTCTCATTATAAAACTGAGGCACCCTGCTTTCTATTTGCATCATGGCAGTGTCAAAGGTTTCATAGCTGGTGTTAAACACATCCATGGCCAGGTATTTCACATCAGGGAGCTCCGAGGGGATATCACCTGAAGCTATAAGCAGGTCTGTAAATTCCTGCGGCGGAAGGTAATGGTGTGATGGCCTGTTATGGCAGTCTATGCAATCCATCAGCCTCATCTCAAGGCTGTCCCGGGCCTCAGCATCAAGTCTCTCATTGATATCTTCATAAATAATGGTGTCTCCGCTAGCCTCGTTAACATACCTCACCCAGGGGAGGTATTCCCTGTTATGTGATGAGGCTATATATTCAATATTAACATCCGGATTGATATGCCAGTGTATACCCTCACTCAAGCCACCGGTGCTGTGGTCAGGCCCTGTCTTCATCTTGAGCTGTATATTCCATTCCGTATTGTCAGTATCAGCAAGATAATGCTTTTCATTATGCAGGCGTGAAGAGTAAAAATTACCGGGCCAGTGACACCTTTCGCATGTTTCACGTGCCGGTCTCAGGTTCTCCACAGGGGTGGGGATAGGCTGGGGATAATTTTTCGTCAGTACTGCATACACCTGGTATACCCCAGACAGCTTGCTGCGCACAAACCAGTCAGCACCTTCACCCACATGGCAATCCACACAGGCCACCCTTGAATGTGGCGATTCCTGGTATGCCACATACTCAGGTTTCATCACTTTATGGCATAAAAGGCCACAAAATTCATTGGACTCGGTATAGTGAAAAGCCTCATAACTGCCTATACCCGTAAGGAAAAGAAATACAAGGGTCACAAATGCAAAAATGGCAACGGCATTCCAGTGCTTCTTATTATTGAGATCAATAATAATACCCCTTGATGCTTCCTTGCTGCTCATTCGTTTCTCTTTCCTTGTCCTGCGCACCAGGCCCACCGGTATAAGTATAAGCCCTATTATCAGGAAAACAGGAAGAACTATATAAATAAAAAGTCCTATATAAGACCCTCCAAAGTCAAATACAGACATAGCAATAATGAAGAAAATTATAAGGGAAAGGCTTAATCCGGCCAGGATGCTCCCTATCAGTGTAAGAGTGTTATAAAATGAACGTGGAAGTTTCATTTGCCCTGTGTTTTTTTAAATGAAGAATATTTTTGTTTTCCCCTTCAATATATGCATAATTCACCAGATACTGCTATTATATGATAATTATAATACCTGGTTCCGTTGATAATATATAAATTCAAACTCTCTCTCACCTTCAAAATGGCCTGCTGCTAAAAAAAGCACTCACGACCTTATGACTGCTTCCTGAAAACAAAAGAGGCTGCCCTTTTGAGACAGCCACTTTGTAAGTTTATTTTAGCTTGTTTCTCCTGCCCTATTCCATCTCCTCATTTGCCTCCTCAAGTTCTTTGCTTATGTCTTTCATACTCTTCTCCACATCATCTTCATATTGTTTCATGGTTTGCTCAAACTCAGTACCAAAGTCGTCCATAAACCTCTTTGCTGTTCTTTTAGCAAAGAAGCCTACAATAAGGAATATCACCAGCAGAACGGCAAGAATAATGGTCAGAACCTTTGCTGCTCCTTCCCTGCCTTTAAGTGTCACGGTGAGTGCATGGTAAAGCATAAACAGGCCATAAAGGTTAATAAGAAAGCCTATCAGAGAACCTACCCCGCCACCGATAAAACCAAAAAGGGCTGTAATGGGCATCAGCACCATCAGTGAGGCTGTAACCCTGGCATTGGCCTCATAATCAGTTGAGCCACCACAGATAGCCGAAATAATAAGCACTATCACAGCTCCTATGAACAAGCCGATCAATGCACCGATAATAGCCCAGATAAATGCCATTATCCCTACAGCGCCCCCAAACAGGCCTCCTGCAGCACCACCTATCTTAAGGAGACTCCAGATAAAAGTAAAAATACCGGCAATGGCCCCGTAAAGCAGAGCTTTAACGATAGGAGGACCAAAACCTCCTTCCACAGGCATCTCTGCAAAATAAGTTTTTGGTTTGCTAAGGGAATCAATAGAGTCTTTAACAAACTGGTTGAAGTTGAACGATTCACTACTCATGATAATAGGTTTTTGGTTATCAATAAATATTCAAGAACATTCATTTAGGATTTACTAAAGTACAAAAATTTATATTTATTAATATTAAATTATAAACTATTTATCATAATTGTATATTTCATTTACAACCGGCATTGTGCAGGACAGGGCGGAGTTCTCTTATACCTCCATGTTCCGGCACCTCTCAGTCAGCATTTGCTACTTCCCACAGATTCAGGAAGCCAAGCCTGATAATATCAAGCATTTTATCCCAGTTAACAAATTCAACATGGTCATTGGGTGTATGATAATCAGGGTGCATGGCTGCCATAAAAGCTATAATTGGTACTCCGCTGGCAGTAAAGGCAGTATAATCGCTTCCTCCCCGCGGATTTTCCTGTGCCCTGTAATTATAATTCATCTTCAGACCATACTCTTCAACATTTGTCTGGCACATCTCAAGTATCTCAGGATAATTACTGTTATATGTTACTCCTACATCCAGTCCTTCTTTATCATCTTCGCTGTCACGGGCAATCATATCAAAGTTGATATAGAATTTACAGTTATCCATATTACTGACAACCGGGTTCCTGGAAAAATATTCTGATCCCAGCAATCCTTTTTCTTCTCCTGTCCATCCGCAGAAAAGAACTGTACGTTCAGGCTGTACACCGGTGGCAGCAAAAGCCCTGGCAATTGTCATTACCCCAACGGTTCCGGATGCATTATCATCTGCCCCGTTCCATATACGGCCGCCTGACATACCCATATGATCCATATGTGCCCCTATAACCACAAACTCATCTTTTCGTTTTCCTTCAATCATTGCCACAACATTGCGCACATTCACCCTTCTCTTCTTTACTTCTGTCTTTATGTTCACACTGGTACCGCGTATTTCCACAGGCCTGAACTTCTTTAAACCCGCTGCGGCATCCCTGGCGTATTCCCTGAGATCAATATTACTGCCGGATAAAGCCGCAGCAGCAATTTTATGACCTCCTGAGACAGTTATCATCTGAGGAGATGATCCTGCGTCATCCAGCCTCAGGCGGGCAAAATCGGAATTCCTGCTTGACTCATTAGGAGACATTTGCATTTCATCAATATATTCACCTGCAACCCTTCCGATATCAACATCAAGATTAATATCAATAACGGCCATTGCTCCCATTTCCCGCAGGACATTATCCTTGTTTCTTATAAGGGTATAAGCAGCCATTCTGTCTTCCATTAACTTTTTATACATGGCTGAATTCTCATCAGATTGTCCGGGCAGACCATAAAGACGAATAGCGATCTTCCCTTCCAGGTCGGCTCCTGAAAGCTCATTAATCCCGAATTCGTCACTCTGTATACCATAACCTACGAAAACCAGGTCACCTGAAACGGCTGTTGATGATGAAGCACGCAGTGTATAGTCTACATTTTCCTGGAACATAAACTCCCTGTCACCCTTGCTTATCCCCAGGGCCGACTCACCACCGGGCAATGTTTCCAGCAAAGTGAAGTTCTGAAAATATGTCCTTTCGGGTTGTACAGCACGGCCACGCGCCATCATTCTGCGTGAGGGCCGTCCCATATCACCACCACCGGGTACTCCTGAAAATTTTAACATGCTTGCGATATAATCACTCGCCAGGTACATCCCCCTGGTGCCTGTCTCCCTGCCTTCAGTCCAGTCAGAAGCCAGGAAAGACAACTGCGCATCTATAGCATCCATGGTTATAACCTCCAGTCCTTTCTCCTGAGGTGTTTTCTGTGCAAGGAGTCCGCCCGATAATAATAATCCACTCAGGATCAAAACAATAATTCGATATTTCATAGGTTTGATTTTTTTGGTGAAAGTTTAATGATAAAAATAATATTCACTTTGTTTATTGGAAGATTTGGTTGATTAGTATTGATTTCATGACATGTTAATATCTGGAGCCGGGTCAAATCTATAAATAATTCATCTGAATAATATCCTTGTCTATTGTTAATTAATGAAATTTAACTTTATAATTACCTCACTTCACAATGATTATTATAATTTTTTATATGTATTTTTATAAAAATATCCGGATCCTTAATATGACAAAACAATATGTATTATTTATTGCCTTACTCCTTCTCCTTTCCGGCTGCGGTGCATCAAGGATAAGCTTCGATGTCGTGGCCCCCGCAGTAAGGACTGTTCCGGCAGAGATCAAAACGGTCAGCATTGTCAACCGGTCACTGCCGGCAAACCCCGAGGCAAACATGCTGGAAGGATTGCTTACCGGGGAAGGACTGAGCCAGGATACCCTTGCCAGCACCTTTGTGCTGAGGGGACTTGATGAAAACCTGAAAGGCTCAGGAAGGTTTAATATTATTAAAACCAACGAAAAAATGGCCGGCTCCGGCATAGGCACACTTCTTCCGGATGCACTGCCATGGAATGAGGTGGAGGAAATATGTGACAGGTACGGATCAGAGGCTCTTATTGCCCTCGAATCATATGATTCAGACTTTATAATCACAGGTGCATCAGGCGGTAACAGATTACTTGATATTCATGCATCCGGACTGATAACTGTCAACTGCGGTTTCAGGCTGTATTACCCGGCAGAAAGAAGGATAATAGACGAATATATGTTCAGGCATCAGATGGAATGGGGCGGTGGAGGTCTTGCAGTTATAGCCGCTGCAGATGCCATTATCAATAAGAAGAAATCAATAGAAAGGGCAAGTCTTGAAGCGGGTCATATGTACGGGAACAGGCTCACACCCGACTGGGTTTACGTCAGCCGGGACTATTTTAAAAAGGGAGGTGGTAATAACGATCTGGCTGAAGGAGCCCGCATGATGCAGCTTAACGACTGGGATATGGCTATCTCTGCCCTGGAGAGAGCCATGGAATCGGATAAGAGAAAGGTACGTGGCCGTGCCGCTCATAACCTGGCAGTGATTTATGAGATCCTTGGCGACCTGTATAAGGCCAAAGAATGGACCACCGTTGCCTGGGGCAGGTATAAAGAAAAAAAATCAAGGGATTACGGGTATATCCTTACCCGGAGAATACAGGAAATGGAACTGCTGGATTACCAGATGGGCAAATAATAAAAAATGTTGCATGGCACTTGTATTATAAAAAATAATATATAGATTTGTCCCGATGAAAAGATCAACAGTACATACATGGTGGTGGCACAGATACAATAAGTATGCTGTGAACCAGGCCGTTATGTAACTAAGATAAAAGAATACCATAAAAAAGGCACGCTGGACACAGCGTGCCTTTTTTTTGTTTAAGCCATAATTAATTGAAACTATAAACTAAAAAGAAAATGAAGAAAATGAAGAAAATGAAAAAAACGAAAAAATTCCTTTTACCCGAAAACAAGATGCCTTCAAGATGGTATAATATTATGGCTGATATGCCTAACAAGCCTTTGCCTCCTCTTCATCCGGGCACTAAAGAGCCGATAAAACCAGAAGACCTGGCAGCACTTTTCCCCATGGCACTTATTGAGCAGGAAGCATCAACGGAAAAGTATATTGATATACCGGGGGAAGTACTGGACCTGTACAGAAGCTACAGGCCCAGTCCTGTTTTCAGGGCTTATGAGCTGGAAAAAGCCATAGGTACAAAATGTAAGATTTATTATAAATATGAAGGAGGCAATTATGCCGGTTCTCATAAGGCTAACACGGCCATTGCCCAGGCCTACTATAATAAGGCCGAAGGGGTGAAAAAAATGACTACGGAAACAGGTGCCGGACAGTGGGGCTCTGCCCTGAGCTTTGCGTGCCAGCATTTTGGTATAGAGCTGGAGGTGTTTATGGTAAAGATCAGTTATGAGCAAAAACCTTACAGAAAACTGATGATGAACACCTATGATGCTACGGTTGTTCCCTCCCCCAGCCAGCTCACCGATGCCGGTAAAAGTATCCTGGCTGAGAACCCTGATTCACCGGGCAGCCTGGGCATTGCCATATCGGAGGCCATTGAAAGGGCAGCCAAGGATCCTGTAATAAAATACTCACTGGGATCGGTTCTTAACCACGTGTTGCTGCACCAGACAATAATAGGAGAGGAAGCCCTGCTTCAGATGGAAATGGCAGGGGACTACCCCGATACGGTAATCGGCTGTTTTGGTGGCGGATCCAACTTTGCCGGGCTATCCTTCCCCTTTATCAGGGAAAACCTGCTTAAGGGTAAGAAGACAAGGGCCATAGCTATAGAGCCCGCCTCATGCCCCAAGCTTACCCGGGGTAAATATATGTATGACTTCGGGGATTCCGTCGGTATGACGCCATTGCTGGCTATGTATACACTGGGACATAATTTTGTGCCCGCAAAAATACATGCAGGCGGTCTGAGATATCATGGGGCGGGAGTCATTGTAAGTCAGCTTCTTAAAGACAATCTTATTGAAGCACAGTCAAAACTGCAGAAAGACTGCTTCCGCAATGGCGTAACCTTTGCCAGGGCCGAAGGTATTATACCTGCTCCTGAAGCAACATATGCCATCACAGGTGCTATTGATGAGGCACGCAGATGTGATGAGGCCGGTACACCACAGACAATACTGTTTAACCTCTCTGGTCATGGTCACCTCGATCTGAGTGCTTATGACAAATATTTCTCTGATGACCTGGAAGATCATGCCCTGAGTGATGAGGACATCGGTGCCAGCATAGCAAAAATAGCCGGCCAGCAGGTGTAGTAATAATAACAAAAGCGTAATTAAAGCAAACAGCTCTTTCTGCCCCTTATCCTCCAATCAAAAAAATTTAGGTTCGTAACGGGGTCAGGGCAAAAGAAAGACGGACAGGCTGCTGCCAGGGGAGATCACAACAGTGTGCTCTCCCCTTTTTCTATTCAAACAGCTGCACATTACCCCCCGTATGGATAAACAACACTCCGGAATTCATCCCTATCAGCCCTTTCCCTGCATAATCAATAAGACCGGCAGCTGCCTTGCCGGTATATACCTCGTCAAGAAATATACCCTCATACCTGACAAAGTCATGTATGGCCTCGCGGCATTCGGCTGTGATAATACGATAGCCCTCACCCAGGTAACTGTCATCAACATGGATAAGTGAGCTTACAGATTGTTCATTATATTCATATTCAATAAGATCCAGGCTGTCCTTTGCTATATCAAACACCTTCTTCTCCTGCTCAGCTTTATTCCTTGACACGGCCATACCCACTATACGTCCCTCCCATCCGCTGATAAGCTGTCCGGCTACCAGTCCGGCCTGTGAACCTGCAGACCCGGAAGCCAGTATTATAGTATCAAAATTCATACTCATGCTTTCACAATACTCCAGTATCTCAGCCATGGCACTGATATACCCCAGAGAGCCCCTTGCCACGGAGCCTCCAACAGGCATAAAATATGGCTGCCTGCCCCTTTCCTTCAGGTCAAGGATCATCCTGTTAACCTCCTCAACTATCTTATGCCTGTCAGTACTGTCAATAAACCTGATATTCGCCCCTGCCAGCCTGTCGAGCAAGAGGTTGGCAGTATCCCTGTCCGGTTCGCCACCTGCCAGCACCAGGTAAACATCCAGTCCGTTAACCATCCCTGCGGTGGCTGTCATCCTGCACCAGTTAGACTGCACAGCCCCGAAAGTTATCAGTGAGTCATAGCCTGTGGCAATGGCATCACCTACCAGGTAATCCAGTTTCCTTGTTTTATTCCCCCCGAAAGCAAAACCGGTAAGATCATCCCTTTTGCAATAAATATCAGATGCCAGCCTTCCGCTCAGATTATTTAGCCTGTGTATGGGTGTAGGCAATAAGGACATTTCAAGTTTGGGAATATCAGCCAGTTTTTTATTTATCAATTCTGATTTTTTCACTTTATACTGTCTTTTTTGTTAATGTCAATTATCCGGCAAGTTACAATAAAATATTATTTATATTTATGACCATCTACGGTGAAAACAGTAAATTTC
>JAWLFR010000073.1:0-11005 GCA_041685495.1 Bacteroidales bacterium | reverse complement strand
TCTTTCATTTGCCTACAGGCTGGGTTACCAGACAACAATAGCAGGTGATGTCCCCTGGTATCACCAGAACCAGATAATAACATCTGTGCTTGCCGGGACCACATCAGAGGGACTGGGAGGCAGCAAGAACCTGAGGGGCGTTTTGAGAAACAGGATTATTGGTGATGGGCTGTTCTATGGAAATGCCGAATTCAGGTGGAAAGCCATCAGGTTTAAGCTTATAAACCAGAATTTCTATATTGGTTTTGTAGGCTTCGGAGATTTTGGGATGGTAACTGACAGGATAGATTTTGAAATACCTGACCAGGCAACCATGGGTTCAAATCAGGAGGATGACTATTTCAATCCGGGTGCAGAAAAGATGCATATAAGTACCGGTCTTGGGCTGAGACTTGTAATGAACCAGAACTTCATTATATCAGCCGACCTTGGAAAAGCCCTGGATGAGCAGGATGGCAATATAGGCTTCTATATCGGTCTTAATTACCTTTTTTAGGAGATTGCCCTGAATAAAGAAGACGGTAATCGAGTGACCCTGAATAGAGAATACGCAATAGAGTGACCCTGAATAAAGAAGACGGTAATATTGATTTCCGCGCAGCTTTAATCAAAACAACACACTCAGTCGCAGTCCTCAAAGCTCTTATTATACTGTTCAATAGCCTTCTCGCTCATCCCCATGCTTGAGAAGCCGCCGTCATGATACAGGTTTTGCATTGTCACCTTCCTGGTGAGGTCTGAGAAGAGCAGACATATATAATCAGCAGCTTCTTCAGCGCTTGCATTGCCAAGGGGCGACATCCTGTCAGAGAAATCGAGCAGGGAGTCGATTCCTTTTACACCGCTCCCTGCTGTTGTAGGGGTAGGTGATTGTGACACGGTATTAACCCTTACCTTTTTATCCCGTCCGTACACATAACCGAAACTGCGGGCAACAGATTCCAGCAGTGCTTTTGCATCACCCATATCGTTATAACCGGCCAGGGTACGCTGTGCAGCAACATATGTGAGGGCAACAACCGAGCCCCATTCATTTACCGCATCCATATGATAGGCGGTCTGCAGTATCTTATGAAAGCTCAGGGCCGATATATCCAGTGTCTTGCTGAAATTAGGATAATTGATATCTGTATAAGGTATACCCTTCCTCACATTGGGCGACATACCTATGGAATGCAATACAAAATCAATCTTACCATTAAATTCCTGCAGTGTTTTTTCAAAAAGTATCTTCAGCTCGTCTGTACTGGTAGCATCGGCAGCTATAACCTTGCTGCCTGTCTTAGCAGCCAGTTCATCTATTGTTCCCATCCTGAGTGCAACATCAGTATTTGATAGTACAAACTCAGCTCCCTGGCTGTGTGCCTGCAATGCCACATGCCATGCAATGGACTTATCATTCAGGGCACCGAAGATTATGCCTTTTTTACCTTTTAAAAGATTCTCTACCATCATTTTAATTTTTTGATAATAAATGTTAGCGGCCTGCCATCATACACTTACCCCACTCCATCAATAAGCTCCCTGGCATTATCCAGCGAAGCCCTTGTAATTTCGTTACCGCTCAATAAACGAGCCACCTCTTTCAGTCTCTCTTCCTTATTCAACAATCTGATACGGGTAATGGTTGAATCAGCCTCATCTTCTTTATAGACATAGTAATGCATTGTGGCATGTGCAGCCACCTGTGGCAGATGTGTTATATTTATCACCTGCATCTTCTGACCCATTGATGACAGTATATTACCCACCTTTGTTGCCACCTCACCTGATACCCCCGCATCTATCTCGTCAAATATTATTGTAGGCAGGCTTTTATTATCCGTCAGTAATGATTTAAGGCTGAGCATCACCCTTGACAGTTCACCGCCTGAAGCCACCTTTCCGATATTCTCGGGTAGCACCTGTCTGTTGGCCGAAAAAAGAAATTCTGCATGATCCCTTCCATATTCAGTGAAGGTGTCACTCTTTACCAGCTTTATCACAAAACGGCCGTTAGGTATTCCCATCTGCATTAATAAGCTGTTCATTTCCTTTTCAATAGCAGGAATATGAGCATTCCTGTTTTCACCCAGGCTATCGGCCAGCTCTTTCAGTCGGCTTAGTATATTCTTAAGTTTCTTTTCCAGTTCCGAGAATCTTTCATCACTGGTTTCGATACCCGAGACAATACCCCTGATCTCTTCTCTTTTACGTATTAGCTCATTTATATCGGCAGCCCTGTGTTTCTGCATCAGTGAATTGAGTGTATCGAGGCGCTGTGTCACCTGCTCCAGCCTGCCGGGATCACTGTCTATGGCAGATGCCCGCTGTTCAGTCTCGTTACCAATATCATTAAGCTCTATTATCACTGATTCAAGTCTCTGCAGCAGTTCGCGGGCATCCGGATAGTAATCAGCTACCCTTTCAAGCAGGCGGCGCATCTCATTCAGGCGGTTAATAACGGAATGGTCATCACCATTCAGTATCAGTGATGAGCCGGCCAGGGCTTCATTTATATCACCGGCATGGGTAAGCAATTCCTGTTCAGCCTCCAGTTCTTTTTCCTCACCTTCCACCAGCTTTTCCTGATCAAGCTGTTTAAGCTGGTAGCTATAATAATCAAGGTCAGATATATTCCTCTCTCTCTTCTCTGCCAGCATTTTATATTCACCGTTAAGCCGGGTGTATTCTCGATACATTTGCCGGTATTCCTCCAGCAGTTCATTATGGCCGGCAAATGAATCAATCACGCTGAGCTGAAAGGTGTTGGAGCCAAGCAGGAGACTCTGGTGCTGGGAATGAATATCTATCAGCCTGCTTCCCATCTCTTTCATAATATCGAGGGTAACTGGACTATCATTAATAAAGGCTCTTGACCTGCCGTTAGGGCTTATCTCACGTCTCATGACTGCCGGGTTCATGTCATCGAGCTCATTCCTGATAAAGAAATCAGTCATCACGTTCCCGTTAAGATCAAATTGCCCCTCAACTATACATTTTGATGATTTATCCAGCAGTGCGGAAGAGTCAGCCCGGTTCCCGAGTATAAGGGACAGTGCTCCAAGGATAATAGACTTACCGGCACCGGTTTCGCCGGTCATTATTGTTAAGCCCTTATCAAAACCTATCTCCAGTTCCTTTATCAGGGCATAATTACGAACAAGCAATTTTTTCAGCATAATAAAGAATTTTATTGCTGTATCTTCTCATAATCCGATTTATTGGCAGGATCAATCTCAGTCAGTATCTCCACCACCCTGCTTTTTTCTTCCGGGAATGCTTCTGAAAATATATTTATCAGCTCCTCCTGTTTGGCTTCCATAACAATGGTCAGGTAATACATAAACGGATCCGGTCTCTTCCTGTACACATCCTGCAGAAGCCTGATTGTCTCCACCATTTGTGTTCGTGATTCGGTGATATTTGATTCCAGGCGGTCGAGTCCTTCTATATGATAGCTGTAAATAAATTCCCTGACATTTGAATACTCCCTGTTAAGAATATTATTAATCAGCCAGTACCTGTTACGGTTACGCGATCCGTCATAAGGCTTCCATCCCGGTTCAGGTGCATTCTGGGCATTACTTACTATGCGTTCACACATCTCAAACATTTCCGTTCCTCCAGAAGGGGAAAAAGAATCATAATCAAAACCAAGTATAAGGTAGGCATAATAACCAAGTACTGCAGTGAGGTTTGATCTATGGGTATTCGGATCAAGTTCCAGGGGCTGATACTCCACATACCTGAACTGGAAACTATTATCAACAAAGTTGAGCATAGTGGTATTATAGGTAGTATTATACACCGGTCTTCTGGACATTACCTGTATGGTGCCACGAAATTCATCAGCAGAAAGCTGTTCGGTAAGATTAATAAGTATATTACAGTCTATTCGCTCACTGTAGCTGTAAACATGATTGGTCCAGACCGTATTATTCATAAACTCATATACTGCTTTTTGCATTGTCTGAAAAACCTGCCTGTTTGAGCCCTGTATCTTCTGGGCGGATATCTGTACATTGCAGTTAAGCTCCTGTGCATTTACGGGTCCGCCCACGAACATCAGCGACAGGATAATAAAAAACAAATTTTTTCTCAGCAGATTCATTATATTATAATATTGTCTCAATCTTATTAAGAATATCAACAGCAACTTCCTTCTTTGATTTTAACTCAAAATCCTCAATATTATTGTCTTTATCTATCATCGTCACCCTGTTGGTATCGTTTTTGAAACCTGCACCCCTGTCACGGAGTGAATTGAGGATAACGAGGTCAAGGTTTTTTCTTTCGAGCTTGGAAAAGGCATTCAACTGTTCATTATCCGTTTCCAGGGCAAAGCCTACCAGCAACTGATTCTTCCTTTTCATGCTTCCCAGCCTGGCAGCAATATCTATTGTCGGTTTAAGACTGATGGTCAGATCCTTATTCTCTTTTTTTATTTTACCATCTGATACAGAAACAGGTGTATAATCGGCAACGGCAGCTGTCAGAACAGCTATGTCACAATCTTTAAAATGTTTTATCGTCTGATCAGCCATCTCCGAGGCGGAAATTACATTTACCGTATCAATTCCCCCGGAAGCAGGTCTTTCATTTACGGGACCAAGTACCAGGATCACCTTTGCGCCTCTCAAATAAGCTTCACCGGCTATAGCCAGCCCCATCTTCCCTGATGAATGATTGGATATATAACGTACAGGATCAAGTATTTCGTGGGTGGGACCTGCATTAACCAGGATGGTAAGGCCCCTTAGTTTTGAGTTTTTTTTTTAGTCATATACCCGGCCAGTGCGCTTACTATATCTTCAGGTTCAGCCATACGCCCCTTACCTTCCAGTCCGCTCGCCAGTTCACCACTGCCCGGATCAACAATCTTCACACCCCTCTCCTCCAGCTTTTTTAAATTTTCCTGTGTGGCTGTATGCCTGTACATATCAAGGTCCATTGCCGGGGCAATAATAACATCTGACCTTGTTGACAGATAAGTTGTTAAAAGAAGGTTATCAGCTATACCTCCGGCCATTTTTGCTATTGTGTTGGCCGATGCCGGGGCTATGATATAAGCATCAGCCCAGTTGCCCAGATCTATATGGCTGTTCCATCGACCATCTTCGGGGTCAAAAAAATCAACAAGAACCGGTTTTTTTGAAAGGGTGGCCATGGTAAGCGGGGTAATGAACTCCCGGGCCACAGGGGTCATAACAACCTGCACTTCAGCCCCTTCCTTTATAAGAAGGCGGGTTAAGACAGCTGCTTTATAGGCAGCTATACCTCCGGTGATACCAAGTAATATTTTTTTTCCTTTGAGCATTAAAGCTGTTCAGGTTTTCCTGCCTCCTGGTCAGGCTTACGGTAATAAATCTTATTCTCCACAAATTCCTGCAGCGCAATAAGTGTTGGCTTGGGCAGCCTCTCATAGAAGCGGGATATCTCTATCTGCTCACGGTTCTCAAAAACCTCTTCCAGGTTATCGGTATAAGAAGCAAACTCTTCCAGCTTCTGGTTCAGTTCCTGCTTTATCTCCACAGATATCTGGTTAGCCCTCTTGGCGCATATCATTACTGATTCATATATATTACCTGTTGGCCTGGCCAGATCGGGTTTGTCACGGGTAATAGTAGTAACCGGTGCATTAGTTTTCCTGTAATCCATTGATTTTATAATTTATTCCGTTGTTTCTTCAATATTTAAAAACCTTGCAGTTGATTCATATATACTTTGCACATCCTTGCTGAATTCGGTATCCGGAAACTCCTCAATAAATGAATAATACTCATCAAGTGTAGCCTGGAACCGTTCCTGCTGTCTGTCAGTAACACTGTTAAGTGCATACAGGTAACTGGACTCAAGTTTAAGGAACATCAGCTCCTCGCGGTGCCTGGTATTCGGATAATCCTTCAGGCTGTTATCCAGTGCCACAACAGCAGCCCTGTACTGCTTGAGATCGTAGTAAAGTTTTGCATTAATATATGATTTCTCTACCAGCTTATCCTCCAGCTCCTTTATCAGCTCCTGGGCATCATCCACCTTGTCACTGGCAGGAAAACGCCTCTGAAAATATGTGAAGGCTTCGATGGCACTCATGGTGTAAGCCTGATCAAGCTCCGGACGCGGTGACATCATATAATCACAATATGCAGTCATAAAGGTTGCCTCCTCTGCATGCTCACTGTAAGGATATGTAGCCGCAAAATTCTCATAGGCACTTGCAGCCATAATATAATCATTCATATTGTAATAAGTATTGGCATTCAGCCAGTTAAGCTCTTCGGCCTCGGCGGTTGCACGGTAACGGGGCAATATCTGTCCCAGCAACTCGGAGGTACGGACATACTTGCCTTCCTCGTAATATTCCTTTGCCATACTCTTTTTGAGCTCATAATCACTACTCTTCAACAGCTTTTCATATTCACCGCATGATGAAGCTAAAACTGCTATTACCAATATTATATATCCCTTTTTCCTCATAAGCAAAAATGTTGTGCAAAATTAGTTATTTTTTTATACTTATCTTAATTAAAACGTATAAAATAAACGTTTATTCTTCAGCATATTATATTTAAAAGGTCCACCGGCTGGTAATGGCCACCGGCAAGTCACACCCTGTTCACACCTTCCTGCTGTCACGGCTATCAAAACCCGTGCCGCTGTGTATGATCTCCTCTTACAGCAAGGTGTCTGCCGCTGCGTATGATCTCCTCTTACAGCAAGGTTCCTGCCAACCCTTTGCACCGGCAATCAAACCATACTTCTGCGGGTGATTTCGTCTGAAGACCCTTTCCATGTCAACCCTTTTTACCGGCATCAAACCCATACTTCTGCAGGTGATTTCGTCTGACGGCCCTTTCTATGTCAACCCTTTTTACCGGCATCAAACCCATACTTCTGCGGGTTACTCCGTCTAACAGCCTGCATCCCTGTACTGCAGTAATTAAAATTGGGTATAAATAGGTATTTACTTATTAGACCTATTACCTAATTTTGTGACCAAAATTAATTTAAACCCGATAAGATTGTGGACATATTTGAAAAAATAAACAATAATAAAGGAGCACTCGGTCAGTACCAGGAATCCGCGCATGGATATTTTACATTTCCAAAACTGGAGGGTGAGATCTCTCCCCGGATGAAATTTAACGGACGTGAGGTCCTTACATGGAGCCTCAATAACTACCTTGGATTGGCCAACAACCCTGAGATAAGGGAAACAGACAGGGCGGCAGCCGAAAAATACGGACTGGCCTACCCCATGGGCGCAAGGATGATGTCCGGACAGACCTCCATGCACGAGAAGTATGAAGCTATGGCTGCTGATTTTGTCGGGAAGGAAGCAGCTTACCTGCTTAATTACGGATATATGGGAATGGTATCAATTATTGATGCCCTTGCTGACAGGAGGGATATCATTGTATATGACTCCGAGTCACATGCCTGCATACTGGATGGGCTGCGGATGCATATGGGTAAAAGATTCGTCTTCCCGCATAATGATATAGCCAATTGTGAGAAGCAGCTTCAAAGGGCCACCAGGCTCTCACAGGAAACCGGCGGAGGCATACTTCTTATTACAGAGGGTGTTTTTGGTATGGCAGGTGACCTGGGTAAGCTGGATGAGATAGCAGCACTGAAAAAGAAATACCAGTTCAGAATGCTTGTTGACGATGCCCACGGATTCGGGACAATGGGTGAGACAGGAGCCGGCACAGGCGAGCATTTTGGAGTACAGGATGAGATAGACGTATATTTTGCAACCTTTGCCAAATCAATGGCAGGCATCGGTGGCTTTGTGGCCAGCGACAGGAAGGTAATTAATTACCTTATGTATAATATGAGATCACAGATATATGCCAAATCTCTTCCAATGGCCATGACGGTGGGTGCCATAAAAAGACTTGAGATGCTAAAGTCAAGGCCCGAACTGAAACAGAACCTGTGGAAGATAGTCAATGCCCTGCAATCCGGACTTAAAAATGCAGGACTCAACCTTGGCAAGACAGAGTCGCCGGTAACACCCGTATTCCTTAAGGGAGGAGTACCAGAGGCCACCCAGGTAACACATGACCTGCGGCAGAATTACGGTATATTCTGTTCAATAGTGATCTATCCCGTAGTGCCTAAAGGTGTTATAATGCTGCGCCTTATACCAACGGCCGTGCATACCATGGAAGATGTTGAATATACAGTAAATGCATTCAGGGAGGTATCTGAAAAACTCAGGACAAATGCCTACCCGAATGAGATACCTGATTTTAACAAAGGAGCGAAAGCTGAAGCCAGTTAACAGGACGACAAAAGCTGAAGCCAGCTAACCAGGTTTGCGAGCTCAGCGAAGCTAATGTGCTCGCGTAATTCAAAAAAGATAAAGAAAGCCTATATATAAAAAACCCATCATGATGATGGGTTTTTTGTGCCCTTAACTCAAAACAGGGCTGGAAAAATTTCTGTTTAACAAATCAGGCAGGGATGATTAATTGTGACACATTGCAGGATCACAATTTGCAGTCCCGGCCATCTCACACTTTTCCTCACAGTCTTCGCAGTTCTCACTGCAATTGCCGTCACATGTTCCTGGATCACATGTGCACTCAGGGCACTTCTCATGGTCACTATCCATCCCGGCCTTTTCATTCATTGAACAGTCAGGTGCTGCCGCTGCAGCATGACCCGGACATGATCCGCAATCAACAGCTTCAACAGCCTCTGTCGCCGGTTTTACATTATCAGCTTTCTGATCCTGTGCACTTATTGTGAGCACAAGTACAAAAGCCAGTACTGCAAGTCCTGAAATTCCTATTAATACTTTTTTCATTTTTAAAATGGTTTTCTGGTTATACAATTCCAATTATTTATAGCCCAAAGTTACATTTCCCGGAGCCATATCATGTTATTCTGAGGTTAATTGAGGTTAAGGCGATGTTAAATATGCTGTTAATGTGAATATTCTGTATAAATTTGGGCTTAATATGAACAGGAAAAAAGTCTCCGGAAAAAATCGTATACAGATGGTGGTGCTTATTCTTTCACTGGCATCGCTATTTGCACTGGTAGGCATACAGGTAGCCTGGACTATCAGGGCAGCAAAGATGCAGGAGAACCAGTTCAACCACAGCGTGATGATGGCAATAAACAGGACGGTGGACAAGCTCGCCCTTAACAGGATGCTCTGTGAGCAGATTAATAACTGCCTGATGCAGGATAACCCCGGGTCATGTGCAATGATGATGCAGAACATGGATGTATGGGATAATATAAAAGCTCTTATACAGGAAGACCTGAATTATTATGGTATTGACCTCGACTTTGAATTTGATATTATACGTGCAGATAACAGGGAAGTGCAGTCGCCCGGCAAAGAGATATACCTGAGTGAAAGCCTGGAAGATCTTCTTGAAAAGTCAGGATACAAACTAAGCATAAGGTTTCCCGGCAGGAGGGATTTTATTATAGCACAGATGGGCAGCATCTTTGTAATCTCCATTGTACTGCTGGTTATAGTAACACTGTCATCCCTTCTGATCTACAGGTTCTACAAGAGGGAAAGAGAATTCTCGGGAAATATTATTGACTTTGTTAACAGCATGACTCACGCCTTTAAAACACCCCTTACAAATATATCTCTCGCCAACAGCATGATTGCCCGTGACGGCACAGTAAAAGATAATACAAAACTGCAATCCTATACCGGCGTTATTAAAGCCGAACACAAAAAGCTGAAACAAAGGATTGAAAGACTGATGAAAACAAGTTTCAGCGAGACTGACCAGACCTCATTCCATGAACTGATAGACATAAAAGCACTGGTCGGCGAGGTAGCAGGATCATTCTCGGTACAGGTAAATGAGCTGGGAGGCAGTCTGAGGGTATCCGGACCCGATACTGCGGCCTATGTGTATGGCAATCCCGACCTTTTCTATATCGCCCTTGCCAATATAGTGGATAACTCGATAAAATATTCAGCGGAAAAACCCGCGGTGGATATAGCTGTCAAAAGTAAAAAGGAGAAGATTATTATCACAGTGGACGATAAGGGTAAAGGCGTTCCAAAGGAGCACCTGGATGATATTTTCGAAAGGTATTTCCGCTACCCTGCAGAAGGGTCAGCAGATACAGAGGGATTCGGACTGGGACTCTACCAGGTACGGAATATAATCACTAAAATGGGAGGCAGTGTAAATGCAACACTGCCGGACTCCGGGGGCTTAAGAATAAACATTGAGCTGCCGGCTGTAACAGAGAAATGAGTGTGGACGCAAAAAATATCAAAATACTGCTGGCTGAGGATGATGTCAACCTCGGGTTCCTGCTGGTTGACTTCCTGGAAAGCAACGGCTACGAAGTTAAGCTTTACCGCGACGGCCTCACGGCGCTGAAAGGGTTCTCTGCCTATCATTTTGATTTTGGGATCCTGGATATAATGCTGCCTGAAATGGATGGCTTTCAGCTGGCCCGGTCTATCAGGGAACAGGACAGGGATATACCCCTTATTTTTTTATCTGCCCGCTCAATGAAAGAAGACAAGATAAAAGGCTTTGGCATTGGCATAGACGACTATATTACCAAGCCTTTTGACGAGGAAGAGCTTCTGTGCAGGATAGAAGCCATTATGCACAGGATAAGAGCGGGTAACGGTAATATGCAGGACAAGAGGGATCTGAGGGTTTTCAGAATCGGTAAATACAGCTTTGAGCCTGCAAACCAGCTGCTGAAAAAAGAAGGGGATATACACAGGCTCACACTTAAGGAAAGCAAGGTGCTGTGCAAGCTATGCCTGTCAAAAAACAAACTGGTGAAACGTGAGGATATAATGCTTGACGTATGGGGCGAGTCTGACTATTTCAAGGGAAGGAGCCTTGATGTCTTTATCTCAAAGATACGCTCCCGCTTCAGGGACGATCCCGCTATCAAAATAACCACCATCCCCACCGTAGGATATATACTGGAAGAAAAACCGGGAAAAACTGAATCCTGATAACAGTCAAGCCCATGGTCAGGCCCTATCCCGGAATAAACCTGTAAA
>JAWLFR010000209.1:0-2696 GCA_041685495.1 Bacteroidales bacterium | reverse complement strand
GAGCAGATCAAAAAAATAATGGAACATATCAGGGTGGTGGCCGCCACTGAGCTGTCAGTTTTGATTGAAGGAGAGACAGGGTCTGGCAAGGAATACATAGCCAGGGCTATACACTATTATAGTAAGAGGAAAAATAAACCTTTTGTACCTGTCGATTGCGGGGCTATGCCCAAAGATCTCGCTAACAGCGAACTGTTTGGCCATGTCAGGGGTGCATTTACAGGTGCCATAAATGATAAATCAGGGCATTTTGAACAGGCAGAAAAAGGCACTATCTTCCTTGACGAAGTGGCTAACCTGCCATATGAGAACCAGGCGAAACTGCTGAGGGCATTACAGGAAAGGGTGATCAGCAGGGTAGGTGACAGCAAACATATTAAGGTTGATGTGAGACTGATAACAGCCAGTAATGACAACCTGATAAATATGGTGGATAATAATGAGTTCAGGGAAGACCTGTATCACAGGCTGAATGAGTTTAAGATTTATCTTCCTCCCCTGAGGGAACGGACAGAAGACATCATGGAATTTGCCGGGGAGTTCATTGCCAGGGCCAACAAGCTGTTTGGAAAAGATGTTACCGGCCTTGACGATGATGCCATACGACTTTTCCTTGAATATGAATGGCCCGGTAATATCAGGGAGCTGAAGAATGTAATCAACAGGGCAGTCCTCCTTTCTGATTCCGGGATCATTAAAGCACAGAGCTTACCGGAAGAGATAAGGTTCAGTAAGGTAACAGGCAGCCGGCTGCAAGGAGAAAAAGAACAGCTAAACAAAGCCGGTAACCTGAAGGAAGCCACAGAGATAACAGAAAAAGACCTGATAATATCAGCCCTGATAAAATGTAACTGGAATAAATCAAAGGCCGCCAAACTACTCAGTATTGATCGCAAAACACTGTACAACAAGATCAAACATTACGATATAGAAAATGTGAAATAATTCTGCGTTTTCACCTCTGTAACTTGAAATAACCCGGCGCCTTTTTTACCTGAATAATTATAAAACCGGCCATCCCCTGTCCGTGTTTTTTATGTGGATTAATACCACGAATGTGGCTTATTTCATCATACATACACAAAAACATACAGACCATCAACTATCTATCAGGCTGTTATACTGATTATTACTTAATAAAAATAACTGTGGCACGGGATTTTCTATTATCCTGTGCAGGAGTAATCATTTTCTTAAAAAACAAAAATATGGCTTTTATACTTCCCCGTCTTGATTATGACTATGATGCCATGGAACCATATATAGATGCAGAAACCATGAAGATACACCATCTTAATCATCATGCTGCTTATCTCAACAGGTTTAATGAGGCAATAAAAAATACAGAGCTTGAACAGATGAAACCCTCGGACATTTTTGCAGAGATATCCATCCATCCGGCCACGGTAAGAAATAACGGCGGGGGTTTCTTTAACCACAGCCTGTTCTGGAAGATACTGACACCTGGTTCAAAGGAAGACCTTGATGTTAACCTGGCTGATGCTATAACAAAATATTTCGGTACCCTGAAGGAATTTAAACAGGAGTTTTCTGAGATGGCCGCCGGTAAGTTCGGGTCAGGATGGGTATGGCTGGTAAAAAGAGATGAGGGAGAGCTGGTTATCACGTCCACCTCCAACCAGGATAATCCTTTAATGGATATCAATCCTATAAGAGGAATACCAATTTTATGCCTCGATATATGGGAACACGCATATTACCTTAAATACCGGGATAAAAGATCCGCCTTTATTGATGCTTTCTGGAATATGGTTAACTGGAAAAATGTATCTGAGTTGTATAATAATAATCACCATAAATGACGAAATAAACTGTCAGGAGAACCAGGGGCAATTGTGCTGTCAGAACAGCATCAGCACAAATTTCACATCAAATTTTAATAATATATGAGTAAATTAATAATAGCTTCAAACAGGCTCCCATTTAAGATTAATATTGATAAACATAATAATCCTGAATTAATCCCCAGTGTAGGGGGCCTTGCTACAGGAATGAGATCAATATACAAGGATTATGAGAGCCTGTGGTTTGGATGGCCGGGCTTTGGTGAAGCTAATATAAGCGATGAAGTAAAGAAAAAAACCGGGGAAAGCCTGGAAAAAGAAAGATGCCGGCCCGTATATATTGAAGAAAAGGATATCGATCTTTATTATTCCGGTTTCAGTAATAAAACACTATGGCCCCTCTTTCATTACTTTATGGAGTATGCTGTATATGAAGACAAGTACTGGGAAGCATATAAACGCGTTAACAAAAAGTTTGCTGCTGAAATAATAAAAGTAACAGAGCCGGGCGACAGGATATGGGTGCATGACTACCACCTGCTGCTCCTGCCACAATTAATACGGGATAAGGCACCCGATGTGTCAATTGGTTTCTTCTTACATATTCCCTTCCCTTCATATGAGCTTTTCAGGCTCCTGCCATGGAGAAAAGAGATACTGGAAGGAATGCTGGGAGCCGACCTGGTGGGTTTTCATACCTACGATTATGAACGGCACTTTTCAAGTAGTGCCAGAAGGCTGCTTGGTCTTGACATTGAAATGAACCAGGTAAAACTAAAAAGCCGCATAGCTAAAACCGATTCCTTTCCAATGGGCATAGATTATGATAAATTTTATAATGCATCCCTGAAAAGCAGTCAAAAAACGGAAGAAGAAAGATCGGAAATAAGG
>JAWLFR010000072.1:0-11171 GCA_041685495.1 Bacteroidales bacterium | reverse complement strand
CTTTTCTTTGGCCGGAGGTTTTGTTCCGCTTGCAGACCCCTTTCTGGCCGGAGGTTTTGTTCCGCTTGCAGGTTTAAGTTTGGTTGCAGGTTCTGGCTTCGATGTAGACGAAACAATCATAGACTTGATTTTTGATCGCAGCTCACGTATCTCGGTCATACGTCTGGCCAACTCCTCATCCTGCTGCTCTATCTTTTTCATCAGGTTTATTATCTCGCGGTTCCCGTTACCACCGGCACATAATCCATCAAGCCTGAGCTCAAAATCGCTCAGTACATTCATATAGTTCATAAAGGCATCATAAGGCGATTCATATGGATTAAAATACGTATGCACAGCACCATCGGAAAAGAATTTTGTACACATATAGTAGAAGTGGTCACTGACCTGCAGATATTTCCAGTCGCTTAAAATACCTTCATCATTACAGCTGTAAACTCTTTCCCTTAAGGAGTACAGTTTATCGAATGCGGCATCCTGAAGCTCATTGCCCAGCCATGCCGTGAGGTCCCTTTCCTCATCAGCCCAGGATACAGGGTTTGGCACCTTAAGAGCTGACACAGGCTGAAATTCCTTTGCTGCTATGGCAGGTGTCACAAAGGAATACCCTGTTTTCTTCAGCACCGCAGCCGGGAGTGCTTCAAGGAATTCAAATATTCCTGTGTCCGCCTTTTGATGCTCTCCGAAGGTCTCATAGTCAATAAACAGGTTAATCAGTTCAGCATCATCACCCCTTTTGTTAATCCAGTCGGCATACTTGTCAGCTGTCAGCGGCCATTCATTCCAGTCCCGGTTACCAAACCTGAAAGCTATATCATCACTAAGGCTGAAATTCCTGAGCAGCACCTTCAGTTTGGGTCTGATATTATTGCAGTAAAGAAAATCAGGGCTTCTCCAGCCCAGTATATGCCTGGCTCCTTCTGTAAGCATGGCTTTAAAGCCCATATCAGCCACCCAGCTGCCTATCTCATCTGAATAGACCATCTCGGTATTTCTGAATGAAACAGGTTCCAAACCAAAATGATGCTCAATCTTTTCCCTGTGCCTGTTTACCTGTCCTGTAAACTCTTCCCTGTTACCCATGCAGGCCAGGGAATGCGAGTATGTCTCTGCCAGGAATTCCACCTGTCCGGTTGCAGCCAGGTCCCTGAAAGAATCAAGCACTTCCGGCACATATGTCTCCAGCTGGTCAATCAGCACTCCCGTTAGGGAAAAAGAGAGCCTGAAGTCTTTACCATGCTTCCTGATAAGTTTGAGCAATAATTTGTTTGCGGGCAGATAACATTTCTCCGATACCTCCCTCAAAATTGTTTCATTGGTATAATCATCATAATAATAATGATCATTACCTATATCAAAAAAACGATACCTTTTAAGCCTCAGGGGTTGATGTAATTCAAAAAACAGACAAACAGCTTTCATAGGTTTTATATTTTATTCACTTTATTCACGGAGATAGCTTCGGCAGGCTACTGTCACTTTATTTATAATATAAGCATTTCTTCTTCCCGGTCTGCCCTTAAGCCTTCACCAGTATATTTTTAATTCAATGCATCCAGGTATATATTCCTGACATTCGTGGCGGAGTTCTCCCACTTAAGGTTCTCCACTTCCTCCCTGCCTTTCTCTATAAACATTTTCGAGAGGGCCGGATAGGACAGTATGCCATGTATGGCATCTGCCATCGCATCTATATCCCAGAAATCAATCTTAACGGCATGGGTTAAAATTTCGGCAACACCGGACTGTTTACTTATAATAACCGGCACATTAGACTGCATTGCTTCCAGCGGTGATATACCGAAGGGTTCGGATACCGAGGGCATAATATATAAATCGCTCAGCCTTAGCATCCAGTACACATCCATGCCCCGCAGGAATCCGGTAAAATGGAACCTGTCGCTTATATTTAGTGCAGCAGCCCTTCTTATCATCTTTTCCATCATATCTCCACTGCCTGCCATCACAAACCTCACATTACCCATTACCTGCAACACCCTGTGAGCCGCCTCAATAAAATATTCAGGCCCTTTCTGCAGTGTTATGCGTCCCAGGAAAGTAACCACCTTATCCTTTATACCCCGGGGATCATACTGATCATATACACCTCCCACCGGCTCCACAGCATTATATACAGTTGTCACCTTTGCAGGATCAATATGATACTTATTGATCACCGTCTCCCTGGTAAGGTTACTCACCGTTATTATCCTGTCGGCAGCATCCATCCCGGCTTTTTCGATATTATAAACAAGGGGATTGACATTACCCCCGCTGCGGTCAAAATCCGTTGCATGTACATGTATGACAAGGGGCTTACCCGATACCTGCCTTGCGACTATTCCTGCCGGATAGGCAAGCCAGTCGTGAGCATGTATTATGTCAAAATCATTTTCGGCGGCAATCACGGACGCCACTATTGCATATTTATCTATCTCCTGCATCAGGTCTTTACCATAACTGCCGCTAAAATCAAGCATCCCATTATCATTGGTCTCAACAAAACGCATGTCAGATTTTTTCTTCTTCCTTGTCAGCCTCCAGAAATCCTCAGGATCGGTATAGGGTACTATCTGCGACTCTACCTCTATCTTGTCAAATGTTTTCGATTCCCCTTTATAAAATATTTTCTTATAGGCCACTTTCACATTATTGGCCCCTATAAGCTCAATGCCGGACGGGTCTTCATCACCGTAAGCTTTGGGCACAACAAACAGCACATCCATATCGGGTATCGAGGTCATACCCCTGGTAAGCCCGAAGCTGGCCGTACCCAAACCGCCGCTTATATAAGGAGGAAACTCCCATCCAAACATTAATACCTTCATCTGTTTATAATTTTATTTTCTGCACATAACCACCCGGGGTCTCCTGGTGTTTTTGTCCTGTTTGTATTTTGCCTTAACAATCATCCTTTTGCTTTTACAATTACCTGGTCATTCAGGTCCATCACCCTTAATATCTCAGCCACACTCCAGGCCTGAGATATAGCTCCCCCGGCCAGATGAGGCGGGTCGCCATCGTACACTTCAGATATTGTGCTTATGCCATGCTCATCCATCACCTCTTCAAAGCCTCTTATCAACTCACTGATTCTTTTAACGGCCCTTTCTCCATACAGGCGAAGGGATGCTTCTGCATACGGACCGATAAGCCATGGCCAAACTGTCCCCTGGTGGTAGGCGGCATCCCTCTCTTCCTGGTTGCCATGGTAAACACCCTTATAACCAGGATTTCTTGGTGAAAGAGTCCGCAATCCACGCACTGTAAGCAGCTCATTATCGGCAATATCAAGAACCGACTTTATCATAGAATTATCGGGTATGATATACGGCAATGAAACTGCTATGAGCATATTGGGCCTTATAAGCATATTCTTTCTGCCATCAGCGTCAACATAATCGGCCATGTATCCACGCTCTTCATCCCAGAAATAATCAAGGAAGCTGTCCTTCACTTTCCCGCACAGGCCCTCAGTCTGGCGGGTAAAATCCTTATTCTGCCCATCCCGATACTCATCTGCAAAACAAAGTGCATTATACCACAGGGCATTAACCTCCACGTTATAACCGGTACGTGGCGTTACGGGTCCCTCCGCGCTTACAGCATCCATCCATGTCAGCGCCTTTCCTTCCTCCCCGGCATAGATAAGTCCGTTATCATGCATGCCTATATTATATGACGTACCTTTTATATAAGCCTCAATAACCTGGCGGACCATCCGGCCATACCTGCGCCATCCGTCACTGCCTCCGGCAAGGATATACTGCTGTACGGACCAGATAAACCATAGCGGGGCATCAACCGAGTTAAAGGCATAATTACCTGCTTCGCCCATATTCGGGAAAAGTCCGTCTTTCATCCGGCCTGTCTGCGTATCAAGCACCTCGCGGCATGTTTTCAGGTCTCCCCTGCTCAGCGTAAGCCCGGGCAAAGATATAAAGGTATCCCTGCCCCATGATCCAAACCAGGGATAGCCGGCAATAATATCGGTCTGCTTATTTCTTCTTATAAGAAACTGTCCGGCAGCATTGAGAAGACAGTTACGGAAGCTGTCACGCGGCACCCTTGTCTTCAGTACATTAGTGAAACTTGTTTTAAGTCCCGCCGGCTTAACTTCTTCAGTGGATGCAGAAAAGACAGTACTATCCCCCTTCTTCATCACCAGCTCAAAATACCCTGGCATAAACAGGTCTTCCTTATAATCATATCCCCTCCGTTGCTCCTCAATATACTCAACACCATATATCCAGTCAGGCACCTTAACAAACTCCGGACTTGCTGAGAACTGCATACTGAGGTATGGAAAGCCTTCATATAGTTTCATCTTTATCCCATTATCTATATAACGGACCCTGGTATTAACAGCCAGGTTGGACACGGTCAGCTCATGCATATTTCTGAAAGCCAGCAGGGGCCTGAACTGCAGGGTCACCGGCTTATGAGCCTCCTCAACCGTGTAACGTATCATTATCTGGTCAGAATTGTCAGACAGTATCCTTTCCTGCTTAAGCTTTACTGTACCTACAGCATAAGACAGGGAAGGTATAAGCTCTGTATTAAAGTCCTTCAGGTATTTATGACCTTTCGGACTGTAATGATCACCGTCAAATTTATGAATCCCCAGGTTAAGGACCTCATCGCCCTCAACAACAGACACATCAAGTGATGACAGCAGAACATACTTCCCGCCTCCCATGCTGTCAACAGGTGATACCAGCAAACCATGATACTTACGTGTATTACATCCAGGTATGGTAGTGGACGAGTACGAGCCTTTGCGGCTGGTTCTCAGTATCTCCCTGCTGAGCGAATACTCAAGGTTTACAAGTTCACTCTTATCAAAATCAATATAAGCCATCGGAGTATAATTAAAAATTAACCGTGATCTGATCAGTTAAACAGAAACTGAATTTTCGCCTAGCATAAAATAATGAAAATACAGCTATAAATCAAAACATAAAATCAATTATAAGCTCTTTTGTATAAACAAATAAGTGAAAAAATCATATGCCTGCTGATATCTCAGGCAAAAGTATAACTTTGCAACAATTATTGTTTTTGAAATTAGCCATATTATTTATAAAAATCTATTGAAATGATCAGAAAAATTACATCTCTGTTTTTTATTGCCATACTCCTTGCAGGCTGTGGAAACAACAAATTTACAATCGATGGTGAACTGGAGGGAGCAGAACCCGGCAGCTATATCTACCTTGATAAGCTTGGAGGCACAAACCTTGAACCGTACGACTCTGTGATGATAGCCGATAACGGCTCTTTTAAATTCTCAGGTGAGGTTGAACATCCTGAGTTCTTTCTGCTTAAGATAACGGATTCAAATTTCCTTACCACCCTTGTTGAACCCGGTGATGATATGACAATTAAGGCTGATGCCGACTCACTGGGTTTTACTGCCGAGGTAGAGGGATCACCCGGAACCAGCAAGATGATTGAGTATGACCTGAGATTACAACAGGCCATGGACGAATTGCAGGAGCTGGGTGAGATATACCAGTCCAACGTGGACAGTCCGGATCTTGACCAGGTGATGACCGATCTCGACACCAGGGCCCAGGCCATATTAAAGGACATGAACGAGTACACCAGGAACTTCATTGATGAAAATATTGAATCAATGGTTAGCCTTATTGCTCTCTATAAGCAGGTAACACCACAGGTCTATGTGCTTAATATAGAAGAAGACCTTGAGTATTATAAGCGTGTCGACTCCACCCTTTCGGCCCTTTACCCCGAGTCTGAACCCGTAAAAACACTTCATAGCCAGCTGGAGACAGTTATTTCAAGCATGGAAAACTCAGACCCGGATGCCGGTAAAGTAGGTATAGGGACAGTAGCTCCCGAGATTGCACTGCCTTCACCGGAAGGCGATGTAATAAAACTCTCCTCCACAAGGGGACAATATGTCCTGCTTGATTTCTGGGCAGCATGGTGTTCGCCCTGCAGAAGGGAAAACCCAAACCTGGTGGAGGCATATGAGAAATACAGCGATGAGGGTTTTGAGATATTCCAGGTCTCACTTGACCAGACCAGGGAAGCCTGGCTTGAGGGCATAGAGGAAGATAAGCTGGACGATTGGATCCATGTAAGCGACCTTAAATACTGGAGCTCTGAAGTAGTGCCCCTGTACGGTATTGAATCCATACCCACGAATTATCTTCTTGACCAGGAGGGACGAATCATTGCAGCCAACCTAAGGGGAGAAGCACTGGTGCAGAAACTGTCAGAATTATTTGAGTAACAACTTTTTTAGAAAAACCAGGTCATGATGAAGAACATCAAAAGATCAGCAATGCTTGCTCTGCTGGTATTGCTTGCTGCCTCATGTAATAACAATGATAGCATCATAATAAAAGGCAGGTATCCCGGTGAAGGACATGACTATATATATATCAACAGGGTCAATTTAAACAATCCTGTGCCCGTAGATTCTGCCCGTATAAGCAAAAAGGGCAGCTTCAGGGTCAGGATGGAAGCTGAAGAGCCGGCCTTCTATACACTGGGTTTTGATAATAATGAGTTCATCACTGTGGTGGCTGAGCCTGGCGACAGGATAAGCCTTGATTTTAATTCAAGGCGCATGCAGAACGGATATACCGTTAGCGGTTCAACAGAATCTGAAAAGGTCAGGCAGCTGGACAAAAAGCTCGGGCAAACCATTCTTGCCCTTGATTCAATAAACACAGAATACCGGGAAGCAACAGAAAGCGGAGATGAGGAGAAAGCAGCAGAGCTCGAAAAGCTTTACCTCAAGAGCTTAAAAGAACAGAGAATGCATAATATAGGTTTCATACTTGATAACCTCAGTAAGCTGTCGGCCATCAAAGCCCTGTACCAGAGTATAGATGAAAATACATATGTGCTGTATGAGCCACGCGACCTGCAATACTTAAAGCTCGTATCAGACAGTCTGTCAAAGTATTACCCTGATATAACCCTCACCAACACCCTGATGGAAAACCTTGAGAGTGAACTAAACCAGATGTATGTTAACAGAATCACCCGGGAAGCCGAACAGGCCGAAGCCCTTAGTCTGGATGCTGATCTCAGGAATGTTAACGGTCAAAGGATAAGATTATCTGAGGTGATAAAAAATAATTATGTGCTGCTCAGCTTCTGGTCTGCCGAATCAAAAGAATGTGTCTCAAATAACATGCACCTGAAGCAGATGTACCGCTTATACCATAACAGTGGATTTGAAATTTACCAGGTTAACCTGGACAATGATGAGTCATTATGGAAAAAATCGCTAAGGTTCGATGAGCTGCCATGGATAAGCGTAAGGGAAGATGACCCTTCAAAGCCTGTTATTGCGGGACTGTTCAATGTAAGCAGGGTGCCTTCCAATTATCTCTTCGATATGAATGGGGATATTATAGGCAAAGACCTGTTTGGAAGATCGCTGAAAATTAAGCTGGGACAGATATTTGACTGATTTATTGTGGCAACAGGAAAAGAGATATTTTTTGCATCCGACTTTCACCTCGGACTGAAAGCCGGAATGGATCCCCTGATAAGAGAGAGGCATGTTGTCAAATGGCTGAGGTCAATAGCCGGCAGGGCCTCAGCTATTTATCTTGTTGGTGACATATTTGATTTCTGGTGGGAATATAAATCCGTCGTTCCTAAAGGCTTCACCCGCTTTCTTGGCACCGTGTCCGGGTTAACGGACAGCGGAGTGGAAGTGCATTTTTTTACCGGCAACCATGATATGTGGATCGGTGATTACCTGGCAAAAGAATGTGGCATGATACTGCATACAAAGCCACTCCTTACCGAACTGATGGGCAGTAGCTTTTATATCGCACACGGAGAGGGTCTTGGTACAAAGAATATCTCATACAGGTTTTTGCTGTGGATCTTTCGCAACAGGATACTCAGAAAACTTTATTCCTGCATTCATCCCCGCATAGGAATGGCAATAGGTCACAGCTGGTCGCAACACAGCCGGCTGGCAAAAAATTATTCAGAGGAGTTTATGGGTGCCGGAAAAGAAAACCTTGTAAAGCATGCACATAAGGTGCTGCAGACATCCCGGGTCGACTATTTCATATTCGGGCACAGGCATATAGCCCTTGACTACAGACTTGAGGAGTATGATTCACGGATTTTTTTTATGGGAAACTGGTTCAATGCTCCCTGCTATGTAAGCTGGGACGGGGAAAAAGCGATGCTGCATAAATTCAATTACCATTGACGTCCACAAGCACACTCAGAACATAATAGGAATATTCTTCATTTACCCTTTCAAAATCATAATCAAGCTTATGCCCTGATTTCCGGGCTATATCAATTAAACCCATGATACCCGTTTGCTCCGGTCTTATCTCATCACCGGCCAGTGATATACGGTAAAATTCCTTTAGACCTTTCTTATCAAATTTATTAACAGTCTTAAGCTTATCTCTGAGTGCAGGTATATTATCATTCCTTATAATATTACCCGTGCTCAGGCGCATACCATTCTTCTCTGACACTATCATCGCCACAGGCATCCCATACTTCTCTTCAACATCAAATCCCGGGTTATACTTGGATATATTCTGCAGGCATTCAACCATTATGCTGAAGATCCTGCGTCTGGCCTTAAGCTCAATGTCTTCTTCATTCATCCTCGTTTCCGTAAATGAAAGTACCTGCTTCTCTATATCGGATGACAGATGTCCTGACCATACCATGGCAATATTATTCTCATCCATCATCTTTTCCAGCATAACAATATTATTACCGCTGAACAATGATTTCTGCTGACCCTCATTAATACTCCGTCCTGCGGCGTCCACCGATTTGCTGAGAATAAAATATATCAGTTCATCACTTATCCTTATAAAATCAAAATCCAGCTTATTGCCCGTTTTCTTTGCCATCTCTATCAGGCCCAGTCCTGCACCTCCCTGTTCACTGAATGTGCCCGAGTTCAGCCGTTCACGATAAAGAGACCTTATCTCATTTGCCTCAAGGGAATTGAGAAGCACCAGCTGGCTCTTTAGCGCCGGCTCATCTTCACTGCTTATTACATTACCGGTGGTAACAGTGTAACCAGCATCGTTTTTTGAGTAAACAACAAGTGACATTCCGGCATGCTCCGAGCTGTTCATATGCCTGCTCACATTCTGCAGGCTTTCCAGTACAAACATAAACAGCCTTTTCCTGCCTGCAAAATCAAACTCCGAGTGTTCCATCTCTTTCTCAAGAAGCATCAGTAAGGCTTCTGAATTCTGACTTGTTACAACCCCCCTGTATACGAACATGAGGCGATTTTCCATCATTATCTGTCTGACCTTTTTTACTAGCTCCATCAGGCTTGTTGTGTTAGAGGCTCCTTTTTCCAGAGCTCTGAAGGTATATTCATCTGAAGGTATATTCACCAAAGATATTAAAATTAAGAAAAAAACCCGGAGTATCAATTAAAAGGCAGTAAAAATAAAAACATCCTGCCAGGAGAGTAATTAATTAAACCTGTTAAACTTATAAACCCAAAATATGCAATAACGAGGTCTTCCTGCCAGGATGTTCTGATAAGTAACACCCCCGCCCCCCCTTTGTTCAATTAATCCCTTGCAACGAACGGTGGGGGTTGAAAATAATCGTCCAGCCGGATCCGGACTAAGTCTAAATACCTATTTATGGCCGGTCAGGCCATTGAAATCTGACGCCAGTCCCTTGCATTTTTAAATAATTACTATATTGGGTGCTTAAATCCGAGCAAGAACCTTATTGATAACTATGATATCAATATCACGCTTCTTTACACAGGTCCTCCCGCCAGGTATTAATTAAAATTATTGAATTATGAGCACCCGGATCATTCTTTTGATAGCTTTTTTTATCCTTACGCCTGTGCTGGTACTGATTCTCGAAGGAAAATATTCAGCTGTGAAGAAGGTTGGAGCCGTACTGATATGTTATATACTGGGTGCCCTCGCAGGTAATATCGGTATTTTCCCAGACCCTTCAGCTGATTACCTTCTTTTTTTGAAAGAGCTGGGTTCAGATGCTTATATGCCTTTTGACAAAATGAAAGAACTGCTGGAGCAGGGAATAGTGACGGAGCAGGATGTTCTCAGGAATAAAATATCCTTTGTCCAGGATTGGTTTACCAAGCTCACCGTACCCATTGCACTACCTCTTATACTCTTTTCGATGGACGTGAAAAGATGGCTTAAGATGGCCGGCTCTGCAATCACTTCACTGTTACTGGGACTGTTCACCGTTATTGCCATGATCTTCCTGGGATACTGGATCTTCAGGGGAAGCATCGATGAGATATGGAAGGTGGCCGGGATGCTGACAGGTATTTATACGGGTGGTACTCCCAATATGGCAGCTATGAAGACAGCCCTGGATGTTGATACCGAAATATACCTTATGACCCATACCTATGAGGTGGCCCTTGGTGCACTGTACCTTGTCTTTATATTATCGATAGGTCAGAGGGTGTTTTTAAAATTCCTCAAACCGTTTAAAGCTCCCGAGACGGGTAAAATAAAAGTAGCAGAGTTAAATCTTGAAGAGGAATACGAGTCATATGAAGGCTTTTTCAAAAAGAAAACCCTGCTGCCGGTGCTGGCTGCTTTCGGTCTCTCACTTGTCATTTTTGTGGTAAGCTTCGGACTGAGCACCTTATTTCCAGAAGAATTTTCTACGGCTGCAATAATCTTACTGATAACAACATTCGGCATAGCCGCATCTTTTGTTCCAAAGATAAAAAACATCAAAAAAACTTTCCAGACAGGTATGTATATCATACTGATCTTTTGTATTGTGGTATCATCAATGGCTGATGTACGGCAGCTTGTTGATATCTCCTTTGACCTGTTCTGGTATGTGGCCCTTGCCATGTATGGTTCCCACATCCTGCATGCCCTGCTGGCACGGATCTTTAAGATAGATGCCGATACTGTTATCATCTCAGGCAGCGCCCTTATCTGCTCACCTCCCTTTGTACCCGTGGTGGCAGGAGCGCTTAAAAACAGGGACGTGATACTTACAGGGCTTATTGTAGGTATAGCTGGCTATGCCATAGGCAATTACCTTGGTGTTTTTATTGCTTATATGCTTAGATAGTACACTGAGCTGTCCTCCGCCCCATAAATCGTCTCACTTACCGTGAAATATATATAAAGGCATGGAACCAGCAACAGCAGGGC
>JAWLFR010000071.1:0-11295 GCA_041685495.1 Bacteroidales bacterium | reverse complement strand
TACTGAGTTTTCAGGTATTGAGCCCAACCCCACATACGAGACATGCATGAAGGCAGTGGAAAGGATAAGGGAAGAGAAAGTTGATTTCCTGCTGGCTGCAGGCGGCGGCTCGGTTATCGATGCCACCAAGTTTATTGGTGCTGCGGCAGTGTATGAGGGTGATGATCCCTGGGATATCCTTGCTAAGGGCAGGGAGATAAAAGCATCACTGCCTCTTGCTGACATACTCACTCTGCCTGCCACAGGCACCGAGATGAATATGAATGCCGTTATCAGCAGGGCTTCCGACAAAGAAAAGCTGGCTTTTAAATCGCCTCACTCATTCCCCCGGTTCTCGGTTCTGTTGCCTGATGCAGCTGCCACCCTGCCAGAGCGGCAGGTAGCCAATGGTGTTGTGGATGCTTTTGTGCATGTGATAGAGCAGTACCTTACCTACCCGGTGAATGCCCCGCTGCAGGACAGGATGGCAGAGGCTATTCTTCTGACGCTTGTTGAGGAGGGTCCGGGTGTATGTAAGAATCCAGCCGACTACGAGGCCATGTCTAATCTTATGTGGTCTGCCACCATGGCTCTTAACGGCCTGATATCATGCGGTGTGCCCGGCGACTGGTCCGTACATGACATAGGCCATGAGTTAACGGCACTGCATAATATTGATCATGCCCGCACACTGGCAATAGTCCTGCCGGGTATCTGGCATGTGCTGAAAGAGGAAAAGAAGGCTAAGCTTGTCCAGTATGCTGAGAGAGTATGGAATATCCATGAGGGAAGTGATGATGAGCGTGCGGACAGGGCCATTGAAAAGACTGTGGCTTTCTTTGAATCGCTTGGTGTAAAAACCCGTTTCAGCGATTATGATATACCTGCCGGGACGGTTGAGAAGGTGGTTGAACGATGGGAAAAGAGGGGATGGAATGAGCGGGGAGACAGGAAGCTTGTCACTACTGACGTGGTAAGAAAAGTTCTGGTAGACAGGTTGTAAGGCTGTTGCTTAATCCTGAGACAATGTTTTTCTGACATCTGTCGCATGCAGAAGTTTATTTTCAGTGAGCTTTGCCAGTTACCCAATACTGTATATCTTCGGATAAAAATGTTATCCATGAAAAGATATTCAGGTGTATTATTAATTTCTTTGCTGGTTATTGCCGGTTGTGTGAATTCAGAAACGGCTGATCTGATAATCAGAAATGGTAAGGTGCTTACCGTAGACGATGATTTTTCAATAAAAGAAGCTGTTGTAATAAAAGACGGTAAGTTTTTATTTACAGGGGCTAATTCAGAGATAGAGAAATATATTGGAACCGGAACAAAGGTAATAGATGCAAGCGGGATGCTTGTTATGCCGGGTTTAATAGATTCGCATGCGCACCTTGTCAGCCTGGGCGACGAGCTTTATAATTTGAATATCAGTGATTGTGAAAGTTTTGATGAAGTAATTGACAGGGTCGCTGACAGGGTGTCCGGAGCAGAGCCCGGTGAGTGGATCACCGGGGGGCGCTGGGATCACACAAGGTGGGAAACAGGTCAGTTCCCCGTGCATGACCGTTTAAGTGCCGTATCACCTGAAAATCCTGTGTTTCTAAAAAGGGTCGATGGTAACTCTGCTTTTGTTAATAAGAAAGCAATGGATCTGGCCGGTATTGATGCAGGCACTCCTGATCCGCCGGGAGGCAAGATATATCGCATGGCAGACGGAGAACCAACGGGGGTGCTTGTTAACCAGGCAATGAATCTGGTTAAGGAACTGCAGGGAACGGATACAGAGGAAGTATTTATTAAGAAACTGGAGCTGGCCATCAATAAGTGTTTGGAATCCGGTTTAACAGGCGTTCATGAAGCAGGTGTGGGGACAAGGGAGATTGGCATCTTTAAAAAGCTTGCTGATAAGGGAAAGCTGAATATCCGGATAAATGCGATGCTGGGAGAACAGGAAAGGCCTGTTTTTGAGACAGATAATCTCGAGGAGTACTTTAAAAGCAACAGGATTGAATCTTATGCAGATGATTACCTCTGTGTTAACAGGATAAAATTATTTTTTGACGGGGCCCTGGGATCAAGGGGTGCGGCATTTTTCGATTCCTATACCGATGACCCGGGTAATAAGGGGCTGTTAAGAATTCCCCCCGAATATATTACAGAGGTTACCAGGGCAGCCCTTGCAAGTAATATGAGTGTTGCAACACACTGTATTGGCATCCGCGGAAATAATCTCTGCCTCAGTGCATATGAAAAGGCTATCGAAGACTATCCGGATGTTGACCACAGGCTGAGGATAGAACATGCACAGGTAGTACAGGAGGAAGACATTGAAAGATTTGCACGCTCAGGCATAATACCTGCTATGCAGGCAACTCATTGTACATCAGACAAGGATATGATTGAGCAGAGGATAGGGGAAGAAAGATCAGAGCATGCCTATGCATGGCGGTCCTTTATCGATCAGGGCCTTATTGTTCCGGGCGGCTCTGATTTCCCTGTGGAATCTGAAAGCCCGGTTAAGGGCATCTATGCTTCAGTAAGCAGGAAGCTTCCGTGGGAAGATGCTTCAGGCAGGTGGAACGAAGAGCAATGCATGAGTGTTGAGGAGGCTATAAGAAGCTACACAATATGGGCAGCCTACGCAGGTTTCCAGGAGCATATACTGGGTTCTGTTGAGCCCGGCAAGAATGCGGATATCACGATTATTGATAAGGATCTGCTGACTATTGATCCCGAAGAAATTCCTTCTGCAAAGGTAAAATATACCATTATAGGAGGAGAAGTGAAGTTTTCATCCCTTTAATATTTTTATATGAGTAGAAGTTAAATTTTTATTCTGGTAAGACTTCTATATATAGGAGGAGAGTAAAAAATTTATCATGTAATACCCCTGGAAAAAGCAATTATGTCGCTTATTATCCTATAGTTTTCTCCATGTAGATTGTAGCCGTCTCTTTATCATGCTCAATTGTGAAATTACGCTTTTTGAACATTGATATTATGCGATGGTTATCAGAATTGGTTTGAGCCACAACTTTTTTCAGTCCCCATTTCTTCGAGATCTCCAGGCAATAATCGGTCAGGTGGCTGCCTATCTCCATATTCTGCCACCTGTCGGCTACCAGTATGGCATATTCTACTGTTTCGTGCTCAGGGTCGGCTATCAGCCTTCCCACACCAACAATTTTTTTCTTTCCTTCATCCTCCGTTTCTGCTACTATCGCTATTTCACGGTCATAGTCGATATAGCAATAGCGCGTCGCCACCTCATGTACCGAGTAGCGGAAAAAAGAATTGAAGCGGGAATATATCGATTCGCGTGAGCAGGAGTCGAGCAGCTCAAACCACATATGTTCATCTTCAGGCCTGATGGGTCTGAGGATGAATTCATGATCCTTTATTACCAGGGGATCCGACACATATTCCTCCGGGTAGGGAACGATAGCCAGGTGATCATATTTTTCTTTGCCTTTGATTCCGGCATCTGTCCCGGACACTATACGTGCATCAACAGCCACCATGCTGCCGGACCCTGCCAGCAGCGGATTGATATCAAGCTCTTTTATTTCCGGATAATCAGCAGCCAGGTAGGACAGCCTTATCATTACTTCCACCAGCTTATCAATATCCACAGGTTTTGATCCCCTGTAGCCATTGAGCAGTGGCCATATCTTCAGCTGCTCCAGCATTAGCCGGGCAAGCCTCTCATTTAGCGGGGGAAAGCCAAGTGAGCTGTCTTTAAAAAGCTCGGCGGTGACGCCACCTGCCCCTGTCATTATTACGGTTCCAAAGACAGGGTCACGTTTTATTCCCATTATCATTTCCACTGCGCCCGGCATCTTTATCATGGGCTGTACCGTCACACCTTCTATCCGTGCTTCAGGCTGTGCTTTTCTGACATTTTTAATAATGGTTTCCCAGGCAGAACGGGCTTCCCGGTCGTTATGGATATCCAGGATCACCCCTCCGGTATCACTTTTATGGGTAATATCGGGCGATAATATTTTAAAAACAACGGGATAGCCCTTCTTTTTGGATATTTCCACTGCTTCTTCAGCCGATGAGGCATTTTCAGGCATTGATACAGGTATGCCATATGCCTTAAGCAATTCCTTGGATTTTTTCTCAGACAGTATTGTTGATTCATGCTTTATCACGGGACTGAAGATCTTTCTTATCTTATCCCTGTCAAGAGAGAACTGAAGGGGTATATCCTTCGGTGTTTCGTATAATATCTTCAGGTTTCGTGAATATTCAACCAGGGTCATAAATGCCCTTACTGCCTGTTCAGGAGTTGTATAGCTGGCTATTTTGTTATCATTTAAAATTCTTATGCCTTCTTTCATCTGTTCACCACCCAGCCAGGATGCCAGTATTGGTTTGCCCGTTGAGGACTGTAGCTCCCCGATGGCTTTTGCAGCCGCTTTTACATTAGTCATGGCTTGCGGAGTCAGTATAACAAGAAGTGCATCCACATTTTTATCTTCAAGAACGATGGAGGCTGATTTTGCCAGTCGTTTATACCTGTCGTCCCCGATCACATCAACAGGGTTGCCGTGCGACCAAACGGGGGGCAGGCTGGCATTTAAGCTGTCCATTGTTTCATCCTCAAGACTTGCCAGCGTACCTCCGGCTGCAATAAGTGCATCGGTGGCCATAACACCCGGTCCGCCTGCATTGGTGACTATAGCCAGCCTGTCGCCACCCGGTATCTTATCACGTCCGATAAGTGCGGCACAATCGAATATCTCACCTATATCATAAACCCTGGTTATGCCTGTTCTCTGAAAGGCGGCATCATAAATATTATCTTCAGAGGCCATAGCTCCAGTATGTGAAGCTGCCACCGCTGCCGACTCAGGGAAGCGGCCTGCTTTGTAAACAATGACAGGCTTGGTGCGTGCAAAAGCACGGGCGGCCGACATAAAATTCCTGGCATTGGTGACAGATTCAATATACAGTATTATAAATTTAGTGGAATCATCCGATCCCAGGTAGTCTATCAGGTGGCCAAAGTCGACATCTATGGCGTTACCCAGGGAGATAAAGAATGAAAACCCTATCTTTTCTTCTTTTGCCCTGTCAAGCACGGAAGTGCATAAGGCCCCCGATTGTGATATAAAGGCTATATTGCCTTTCATAGGCAGGGAAGAGGCGAAGCTGAGGTTCAGTTTAAGGGCTGGTATGATAATCCCCAGGCAGTTGGGCCCAATGATCCTCATATCCGGATAGTTGTTTTTTATATCCCTGATCCTGTCTTCCAGCGCCTTTCCTTCCTTTCCTGTCTCCCTGAATCCTGCCGACATAATAATGATGCCGTTGATACCCATCGCACCGCATTCACTGACCCATTCCGGTACTTCCTCCGCTGCGCAGCATATCACTGCCAGATCAGGCTTGCGGGGCAGGCTGCTGAGGTCATTAAAGCAGGGGATGCCCATTACCGCCTCACTGGTCCTGTTAACAGGATAAATGACACCTTTAAAGCCGCTGCCAATAAGGTTGGTTAGCACCTTACCGCTTACGCTGTTCGGATTAATAGATACACCGATAAGAGCTATCCTTTCCGGCTTAAAGATAGAGTCCAGATTATGACCTGTCATTTTAAAAAGTATCAGCAGGTGGCAAGCACCCCGGTTATTGTTACATCCTTAACTTTTTGAAGTCTTCTTTCATCCTTTCGAGATCAGCCAGCCATGCTTCTATATCTTCTTCATGCTCAAGCTCATCATTAAGGATGCTGATAGCCATCTGGTGTGTGGAGTGATCTTTGTTTTTCGTGAACTCGGCTATCTGCTGGTACCTGTCTATCGCGCAGCGTTCTCCTACCAGGTTCTGGTTCAGTATTGCTTCAACATACGGATCCTTCGGCTCTTCATAATCGCAGCCTGAATGCTTCATCCATTCCGCAGGGTTAAGTATCGGTGTGCCTCCTATCTGCAGAATCCTCTCCACTACCATCACTGCATGTTTAAGCTCTTCATCCGCATGAACGAGCAGTTCAGGCTCAACTTCGCTTCTCATAGGACCTTCCATAACCCTGGCGCCTATCCAGTACTGGTAATATGCCAGCCATTCCTCGGCCAGTGCCCCGTTAAGCATTTTTATCAGTTCTTCCGTATCTACCTGTAAGATTTTAACTGCATGTTTTCCCATAATATCATTTTATTGGTTAAAGAAATTCTTTTGTTTATGAATCTTATAAAATTATATAATCCAAACTGAACTCCCAATTTTTTTGGAATATATTTGGTGTTTATTCCATTTGTCTGCTGGCAGTCATGCTTGCCTGTTTCCTCATTTTAAGCTGTCCATCCGAACAGGTTTTCCTGAGTAAATGACCCTGATCCAATACCTGCAGGTATATTATATTTATCATAATTATCCGGGCATTAATCAAAATAAAGAGGACAGATGTAAGCTGTGTAAATATTTAAGTATAAATTGTTGTCTGAAAACATATTTTAATTAAAACGACCTTGCCATGAAATCAAAAATTTTAATTTCTGCACTTTTCCTTTTTATTACCGTAGCCCTGCTGGGGCAATCGCGCGGATTCAATTACCAGGCCATAGCCAGGGATGACTCATCCAATGAGATCGTCAATGAAAGAATTGGGGTGAGGGTAGCCATTCTATCATCTCTTGAGCCTGATATTGTAATATGGGAAGAGGAACATACAGTTGAAACAAATGCTTATGGACTGATAAGCCTTGTTGTGGGCGATCCGACTGCCTCGCCAGTGGGAGGTGAGGTGAAGGACTTCAGTGATATTGACTGGCTGATGCAGCCCTTGTATATAAGAACTATGATCTATTATAAAAGCAGCTGGATAGATATGGGCAGAAATATGCTGGTAAGCGTGCCGTATTCAAAAGTGGCGGAACGTGCCATGGCGGTAGAAGGTAATCCCCTGATGATTAACGGGGATACCGTGTATTTTATGACTAATGTAGCTGTTGGATCAACCGGACCGCTGGGGGCAATGTTATCAGTCACCGGGGGAGAGCTGACATCAGAGGATGCACTTTTTGAAGTGAGGCGTAGCGACGGCGAGGTGATGTTCGGTGTTTATAATGAGGGTGTACAGATTAATGTACCATATAACCAGCAGTTAAAAGGGCCCAAGGGGGGATTTGCAATCGGGGGTTTTGATCCTACAAAGAAAGGTGTTACCGAGGAGTACTTCAGGGTTACACGTGACTCCACCAGGGTGTATGTTAATCAGAATGCAAGCAAAGGCCCCAAAGGCGGGTTTGCAATAGGCGGTTTTGATGGTACCAAGGCTGAGCCTGTCGATTTTCTTAACCTTAGCTATAAGAATTATCTTATAGGACAGGAGGCAGGAGAAGCAATGGTTGATGGTATGCATAATGCTTTTTTTGGTTACCAGGCAGGATATAACCTTGAATCAGGGGATAATAACGTTTTTCTGGGTCATCAGGCCGGCTACAGTAATAACAGCCGGGATAATGTGATGATAGGTAACAGCAGCGGGTATAGCAATTCCGGGTATAATAATATTTTTATTGGTTATGAGGCAGGCATGTATTCGAATTCCACAACCAATACCACTTTCATTGGTAATTATGCCGGCTATAATATGATTGGAGATGATAATATTGCGATAGGTGATAATGCCGGTCGTGATATGAATATTGAACCCGCTACTTATGAGTGTTTTGGAACAGTCGTCCTGGGTATTGATGCAGGCAGAAATTTCGGGGGCAGTGATAATACCTTCCTTGGTTATGGAGCCGGCTCCAAGTGGGGAGGGATATCAGGAACAGGCGGTCAGAACACATTCGTGGGAGCAGGTGCAGGCGGAGGGTCAACACACCTTGGCAGTGGCAATGTCTGCCTTGGCTATCAGGCCGGGTATAATGAATCAGGTCACAATAAGCTTTATATATCCAATAACTCCACCGAAGCTCTTATTTATGGGGAGTTTGATAATGGATATGTTAGAATCGATGGAAACCTGGAAGTAACAGGATCAGTAACGGCTGTCACTTACTCAAAGTCGGATGCCAGGTATAAAACCGATTTGCAAACCCTGGACGGGGCACTACCGGCGTTGGACGATATCAGGCCTGTCTATTATAACTGGAAAACAGGGCAATTCCCTGAAGAACATTTCAGCCATGAGCGCCAGCTCGGCTTCATTGCACAGGATGTGGAGGCATATTTCCCGGAGCTGGTGAAGACAGACAGAGATGGATATAAGTCTTTGGACTATAGCAGGATGACCGTTGTTCTCCTTCAGGCTGTAAAAGAGCAGCAGGCGATTATCGAAGCGGGTGAACAGGAGTCGCGAAACCTGAAAAAGAGGATTGAAGACCTTGAAGACAGGCTTCTCAGGATGGAAGGTCTGTTGTCTGCCCTGCTGAGTAGCCAGGAATAAATAATAATAATTGATCAAACAGGGGGGTATCTTTAGCTTGTGCTAATTATACCCCTCTTCGCGTCCTGTCCGACATTCTTCCTTTGCCTAACTATTTTTAAACATGTATAAAAAAATAATTCCTGGAATAGTTTTATTTAACTTGCGCGTATTGAAAGCTGTAAATATATATTCAAATAATTATAAAAATTTTAAACAGATGAAACGAATTACAATCATTAGTGTTTTGATATCACTTGTGGTTTTCTCATCCGGCTTATATGCGCAGGACAGGAAAGTTATCAGGGATATAATAGAGATAGGTACAAGCGACAACCGCTCAATGGATCATCTTGATATATTGAGTAACCGTTTTGGTGGTCGTCTGGTAGGCTCCGATGCCTATGAGAATGCAGCCGAATGGTGCGCTTCAAAATTCAGGGAATGGGGAATGCAGGTTGAGATGCATGAGGCAGGAGAGGTGCCTGTGGGCTTTAACCGCGGACCATGGTTCGGAAAGATGCTGGGCGAAGAGGGGATGACCCTTCATTTTGCCACGCCTTCGTATACATCGGGGACCAAAGGCGTACAGAGGGGACACGTGCTTATTGAACCCAAAACAAGGGCTGAATTTGAGAGGATGAAGGGTAAACTGGATGGTGCATGGGTGCTTATATCCGGGATGAATACCGGATGGCCTGTAGATTATTCGGAGACAGGTGATTCAATAAGAGCATCCATTATTGCTGAGAATGAAGAGATAGCAGAGAAGAACCGTGAGATAAGGATGGCTAACCGCAACAGGGCTGAAGATGAGCGGGAAGAATTACTACCCATGATAGAGGAACCGGCGCTTTTTTACAAGGAAATGGTGGATGCGGGCATCCTGGGTATCATACAGGCTTCAACTGTGCCTATCAGGGCATTATACGACAGGAAGAATATAAATAATAAAACACTTACCTTCGATAATCTCCCACAGGTGCCGGACATAAAGCTTGATGAGCACCAGTACAGGAAGATAGAGCAGATGGCAAAGGAACGCAGGTATTTTCAGCTCGAGTTTGATATAAGGAATCATTTTAAGATGGGCCCGGTGAAATATCATAATGTTATGGGAATAATACCCGGCACTAAATACCCTGATGAATATGTTATCATGGGAGGTCACCTCGATGCTTTTGATGTGGCTACAGGCGGTGTGGATGACGGTTCAGGTGTAACGCCCAGTATGGAGGCGGCCAGGCTTATTATGGAAGCCGGAGGCAAACCGGAAAGGACTATCATCGTTGGTTTATGGGCAGCTGAAGAATTTGGCCTGCTTGGATCAAAGGCATGGGTAGAGGATAATATGGATAAGCTGGACCGTATATCCAACTATTTCAACCGTGATGGCGGACCTACCGTGGCCAACAGCCTGAGCGTGCCTGCTGCCATGTATGATGATTTTGAGAAGGTATGTAAGCCGCTTAATGATATTAACCCTGACTTCCCTTTTACCCTGAGGGAGAGTGAGCCAAGGAGAAAACCTGAAAGCGCCGGCGGCTCGGACCATGCCTATTTTGCTATTAACGGTGTGCCGACAATATCTTTCGGTACAGCCGATCCCAAAGGTTATAATTTTAACTATGGTGAGATATGGCATACCGAGAGGGACCTGTATAATAAGAGCATACCCGAGTACCAGGAGCATACGGCGGTTGTGACAGCTGTGGTGGTTTATGGCCTGGCAAACCTTGATCATGTACTGTCAAGGGAAGGTTACTTCAGGGAGGAATAGTTACATTCATAGTTCTTCTTAGCCGGAGTGTTTATTATATTTGTGGTTATTAACCGGACTTGAAAAACAACGGTAGTTTTTCATGCAAAAATATTTATACTTATGAAGAAACGCATACTGGGTTCAGCGGGAGTTGAAGTGTCAGCCATAGGTCTCGGTTGCTGGGGCATGTCAGGTGCTTACGGTGAAGGCAGCCGTGAGGAGTCAATTGCAACAATACATGAGGCTGTTGATTATGGTATCGATTTTATTGATACTGCTGACGTATATGGCGATGGTCATAATGAAGAACTGGTAAACGAGGCCCTGAAAGGAAGACGCAACAGGGTATTCCTGGCCAGCAAGTTCGGATTTGTGTATGATGAGAATGGCGATCTGGATGTGGACGGGAGTCCAGGGTATGTACAGAAAGCCTGTGAGGCAAGCCTTAAAAGGCTGGGGACTGACCATATTGACCTCTATTACCTGCACCGGGTCGACAAAAATGTTCCCATTGAAGAAACGGTGGGTGCTATGGCCAGACTGGTGGAACAGGGAAAGGTGCGTTTTCTCGGGCTGTCTGAGGCATCCGGCAAAACACTTGACAGGGCTGAAAAAGTACATCCCATAGCTGCAATGCAATCCGAGTATTCACTTAATTCGCGTGATGTTGAAGAGGAGGTAATTCCATCATGCAGGAAGAACAACACCGCCTTTGTTGCATTCAGTCCCCTGGGCAGGGCATTGTTAACAGGTTCAATTAAGAAGAAGGAGGATATGGCTGAGGATGATTTCAGGCGTAATCTGCCCCGCTTCCAGGGCGATAATTTCAAACGTAATCTTAAACTGATAGCTATTATTGAAGAGATAGCCGCGAAAAAAAGTGTAAAACCCTCACAGCTAGCCCTGGCCTGGCTTCTTCACCAGGGGGATGATGTGATACCCATACCCGGGATGAAAAGGCGTAAATATATCAGGGAGAATGCCGGGGCTGTTGATGTGCATATCACTGAAGATGAGATGAAAGCGCTTAACAGCCTGTATGATAATATTGCAGGCGAGCGTTATACAGAAAGCAGCAGGAGGTTTATCGATTAAGGCCTGAGTTCTCTCAATAAGATTTCACGCTCAGGCTTATCTCATACCCCGATATGACCAGCTCTGTCATATCGTC
>JAWLFR010000070.1:0-11436 GCA_041685495.1 Bacteroidales bacterium | reverse complement strand
CTCCATTTCCATCTTCTCTTTATTCCAGATTTCTTTAAAATCATTTAGTTCCATGATTATAATTGTTTATCGTTACAAAACTCTCTTTAATTTTTTTCTTTATCCTGTTTATTCTTGTCCCAACATTACTTTCAGTTAAACCTACCATTCCTGCAATCTCCTCATAACTGTAACCCTCTAAATACAGGATAATTATTTCCTTATTAAATTCATTGAGTTGATTAATAAACCGATTCAACAGTTTTACTTCTTCATTATCAAACATTGTATTATCAGTGTATCCGGTTTCTTTAAATATGGATTCATTAAAGGAAGAAGTATGCATTTTTCTTTTATAATTACTTCTGTAATAAGATATTGAAACATTTAATGCAATCTTGTATAACCATGTGGACAGTTTATACTTATCATTGAATGATTTCATTGATTTCCATAGCTGAATTATAATCTCCTGTTCCAGATCTTTTCTGTCCTCCTCATCCCTGCAATAGGAATTTATTACTTTATATAAGATCCATTTGTGATCTTCTATTATCTGAACAAACTTTTCTTTATCAATATTTGAAGCCATATTGCTCTCTAACTTTAAAAACATTATTCGCTGAAAGTTGAGAATAATCACAAATTTGACATATTTTTTTTTCCTGCAACATTAAATAATATAAATATGAGGGATCCAGTCCCGGCCTGACTCTTGCGTCCCTTATATTACAGATTACAATTCGCAATTATCTTAATATTTTGCAGCCACCTGCACATGTTGTAAAATATTCAGTGTTCCGCAACATAATCTTCGGGATTAGAAGCTATTTACTTATGTTTGTGATAGTCTTGTTATATTCAAAAATATTATACAAAACAGAGATGAAAAACTTATTTTATTTGATCTCAGCTATTATTATCCTGAGCTCGTGTGAGAAAACCGATGACAACAATACGGTTAACTTGGATTTTAATGATATTATTCTTGAGGAATATGATATTACAAATATCGCCTTTGATAACCTGGGTAATGCATGGGCTACCACCTATAACGCTTACCAGCCCGGTGATGTTAACAGGCCTGAATTAATAAAATATAACATAACAACACAGGAAACAACTATCTGGGATTCTTCAAACTCTTTGATAAAAGATTCAACATATTTATGGGATATTACCGTTGACAGCAGGAATAATGTATGGATCGCTTGTGACGGACTTATCAGATTTAATGGTGAATCATTTACCAGGTATGATACAGGCAATTCAGAGATCCCGGTCCCTTTTAACCGGGAACTGGCAGTGGATTCAAATGATAATATCTGGTTCTCCTCCAGTTCTGCCCGTGAAGGAGGCCTGGTTAAATTTGACGGTACGGATTTCACTGTTTATACTCCTGAAAACTCCCCTCTTCCCCTGAATGGAGTTGCAAGCATAGCAATTGACAAAAATGACAATATATGGCTTGCGCAATACAGATCCCTTGGGACAACCAATCTGGTTAACATTTCCGGTGATAACTGGACAGTATATACAGAACAGGATCTGGGTTTTACTCCTGTTTATTGGGGAGGTTTAGATATTAACAGTAAAAACCAGGTATTCGCAGGAATTGACTATACTCTGTCATCCGACAACCATGACCCCAGACCTCAGTTGATACTCTTTGATGGTATAAACTGTAGTCAGCTTAGATTTAATAGTATTTCGAGTATACGATCTATAACGGTTGATCATAAGGATAATATATGGTGTAAGGCCAGTGGGAACGAGAGTGAAATTGCTGTTTATAATGGAAGCGACTGGATTGTTGACAGTCTGACTTTCAAGGATAAAACACTTGAAACTTTTGAATTATCATCCAATAATGAAATATGGGCCGGCACCTCCTCCGGTATCTATATAAACCGGCAATAATCATACAGAATGATGCCTGTATCCCCCGGTCCGGTTTTTTTTTGCTATCAACAAGTATGCACCATGATGAGATATTTAAAAGACACTGAATATAAGTCACAAACAAAATTTATATTTAGTGCTCCTGTTGAAATAAAATCTTATTAATATGATCTACTATTTAAAATTCAGCCTTCTGTTTTTTGTTATTCACTTTGTCTGCTACATCATTGCCGGTGTTATTGATATGCAACTGGCTAAGAGAATGTATGAGGGAAAAGACAGGTTGTACAAATCATTTTTCAGAAATATGGATGATAAGAAGGAGAGTAACCGGATAGCCAGGCTGCTGATACCATCCCAGTTTATCCGAGGTATTTTAATGTCGGTGGTTCTCTACCCTGTACTGCCTTTTCTGTCAGACCTTCCGGCTGGCAAGCAGTTCCTGTTTATGGCTGGTCTCATGTTTATTTATTCAGACTTCTCAAGTGCCGTACCTTTTTCAAATACGATAGAAGGACTGGTTTATTTAAAAAGGGAGTTTGTCAGGAGAAATGTTTTCTGGACTATTCAGCTTGAAGCAATAATATACAGCATCATGTTTGGATTACTGTCTGCATGGCTCTTATTTTAGATTTATTACGAAAGCTTGCTGAACATGCAACAGATAAGTAAAAATCTCTTCAAGTGTTACATTAAACAATATAGAAACTGGCAGTAATGACTAAAGAATATTCAGGAATAGATTTCTGGAAAAAGTACATGAAAGGATGGTTTGGTTTTGAACTGATAGAAAAGTGGGAAAAATATGCAGAGCTGAAGCAAATTAAGTCCGGCCGAAGCAAGATAAATATTGAAGTTTATAAGAATAAGGACCTGACTAAACCGGCTCTCGTCTTCTCTCACGGAATTGCAGGCTATGCAAGACTGTTATTACCTTTTTTGATTCCGCTTTATGAGAAAGGTTATAATATAATTGCCCCTGACCTGATGGGATACGGGTATAACACAGGGAAGAAAGGGGATTTTACATGGGATATTCATTTACAAAACCTGAAAGACACTGTTGAGTATGCAAAATCCATTTTTAAGGGAAAAGTTTTTTTAGGAGGTGCCAGTATGGGAGGTCCTCTGGCCTATGCTACTGATGCACGGTATAATTGTGCAGACGGTTTGATCTGCTGGTGTCTGTGGGATTTTGCAGACAGGGAATTTATCAATAAGGAGACCAATACCAAACGACTGACTTATCCAATGATGCCGTTTTTAAAGCTGTCATCTGCATTATTCGGAAAGTTACGCTTAAAAACATATCACCTCATATCTTATGACAGTCTCACTGAGAGTGAAGATTTTAATGATTTAATAAAGACAGACCCACAGGCCGGAACATTGATTAGCTTAAGAGCTGCCTGCAGCTTAATTACACAATCCAGGCCCGATCTTAAGCACGAAGAGTATAATAAGCCTGTGCTGGTTTGTCAGCCTGAACAAGATAATATGACACCGGCTTATTATACGAAAGGGACTTTTAAAAGAATCAAATCATCAGAAAAAGTGTATTGCAGCTTAGATGGTTCACATTTCCCCGTGGACAAAGAAACTTATCAAAAATGGGCCGAATATACAGACCATTTTATAAACAGAATAAATTAAAGTATTGCAGATTAGGTTTTATCAGCAGCTTTAGTCCGGGTAAGCCCTGGATTTCTTTATTCATTGCGTAAATACCTGTGCTTTTTGCGAAATCTTCACATGCTGTAATATATTCGTTTTATCTCAGTAATATCTTCAGGATTAAAAGTTGTTTATTATTTTTACCATCGTTTTTTACTTATACTGATCAGAAACATAAACAACAGATGAAGAAAGCATTTTTATTCCTTATAATATTTTTCTCCTTCCTGGCTTTTACACAGGCCCAGGAAGAGATAAAAGCTAACAGTCCGGGTGCAGGCAACCCCATATTGCCAGGTTATTTTGCTGACCCCACAGTAAAGAAAATTGATGGTATATATTATATATACGCAACCACCGACAATGAGATGCTGGCTTCAGGGGCCCCTACCCTGTGGTACAGCAATGACTTTCAGAACTGGTATAACTACACCCTTGAGATCCCCTCACTATCATCCGTTAACCTCCGCAATTACTGGGCTCCCGATATGGTGGAGGGAGATGACGGCAGGTACTACCTTTACTTCGGCAATTGCCAGGCAGGATGCAAGATCTATGGTTATGTAGCTGACACACCCTATGGTCCGTGGACCAAGCTGCATGATGATGACACACCTGTTATCCCCGACGGTTATCCCATAGACGGTTTTCCTTCGCTTGATGCACAGTTCTTTAAGGATGATGATGGAACAATATATGCTCACTGGGGCACATGGGTTCATTATAATGATGGTTATGCGGTGGGTGAGCTCGATAACCGGACCATGGCCACTGTGAGCAAAGGGGAAAACATACCTGTTGAGCAGACACCCCAGCCTTTTGAAGCTCCCTATATGCTGAAAAAGAACGATAAGTATATCCTGATGTATTCCAGTGCATCATGTCATGACGAAACCTATAATGTGCGCTACTCCTACTCTGACAGTCCCTACGGCCCTTTCACCCCTGGTGAGAACAATCCTGTTCTCAGCTCGAACGATGATCTCTCGGTGCATGGTCCGGGTCATCACTCTGTGCTGAAGAATGGTGACGACTACTATATAGCCTATCACCGGCATGACTATCCCATGACACGCGGCGGCATGTCGCGACAGGTATGTGTTGACAGCCTCATCTTTGAAAATGATTCAACAATAAGGAAGGTTATACCGTCACACCAGGGCATAAAGCCTTTCGAAGAGAATAAGGTACCTGATGATATTGCATATAAGGCTGAAACAACGGCATCCTCCTATTATCACCTCGAGGCTGCGGGTTATGATTACAGCTATCTACCCTCTTATGCAACAGATAATAATAATGCTACCATGTGGAAAGCTGCCGATAACAGCTTACCGCAACACCTTACCATTGATCTCGGCACGGTGCAAAAAGTAAGCAGGGTCATGACCCGGTTCGAGTTTGCCAGCTATTACTACCGCTACACACTGGAATACTCCGAAAACGGAAAGAAGTGGAAGATGTATGCAGACAGGTCGGATAATTATACACCTGGCAGCCCGATGATAGATGATAATAATGTCAGGGCCCGCTATATCAGGCTTAATGTGCTGGATACTGAAAAAACCGGACTTCTGGCAGCTGTCTGGAATATAAAGGTATACAGCTCACTTTTTGATATTCCGCTTGGACTGGTAAGTAAAGCCTCTGTTAATGAGCCAGGCCCCAGGAGCTCCGGGGAGATGGTGTTCGGCTTTGATCTCAGCGGTATATCTGTTAAAGACTCACTTGATGGCCTGCCCAATACCGGAACTGCCGGCGGCAGTTTTACCAGACACGGTGATCTGAGCATGGCAAGGGACGAAAATGGAGTGAAAGCCATTGAATTTACCCGGGGATCACTTGTCCTTGAGGATACACCTGTACCACAAAGTCTTGCCTGGAACGGATCATACACTGTTGCCACCTGGGTAAAAAACCCGGAGGTAGCAGGGGAAGGCGAATGCCTTGCATCATGGTGCGACAGGTATGAGCACCGCCTGGCCAACTCATGGAACGCTCTATTTTATAACAGTGGTAACTATGGTGCTGCTGCCCATCTTGACGGACATTTTGATATGCGCTACAGGAATGTGCCGGAAGAGAACAAGTGGCACCATATAGTGCTGACTTTCGACGGGCTTGTTGAAAAGATATATGTAAACGGTATAGTGGACAACTCCCAGGTAATGACACTGGCCTCGGCTGTTGACAAGGCCAGGTTTATTATAGGTGCATCTGACGGCAGGGGCGAAAACTACTCAGGCTTTATGGCCTCCCTGCAGATGTATGACTATGCACTGACACAGGAAGAGATAAATAAACTGATGAAAAAAACAGATCCTGAACCGGTATCCCGGAATACCGGCATCAGTGATAGTGGAGAGAGCAGTGCAGCGAATCAAATCACAAAAAAGGAATTATATATCCCTGAGAAGGTATTCAGAATACCTGAGGGTAACGACTACAATAATAATGAAAGCGAATACAGTTATGACCGTATGGTTGAGTCATCAAATATCGCCATCTTCTGGCACAGGGAATATGGTGATGATCCGTTGATCAATCCAAACGAGAGTAAGCGCTTTGACGTACAGGAGCTGTTAAGTGAATGTGAAAGATTCTATAATTACTATGTAGATGAGCTGAAGATGGTTCAAAAAAGCAATTCACTGACAGATAAATACAAGTTGCTTGTTTATGTCTTCGGAGGAGATGAAGGAACCGCTTTTGGTGGTGGAGCGGAAGATAAGATAGGTGTTTTATGGACCAATGCCTCGCGGATAAGGAAGGGCCCTTACGGTGTTCTTGCTCATGAGATGGGACATTCTTTCCAGTTTCTTTCCAGGATTGATGCAGGCAGTGGTCCCGGGGGAGCCATCAGCGAGATGTCAGCCCAGTATATGCTGTGGCAGGTCTATCCTGAGTGGATGACCTTTGAAAACTACCACCTGGTGGATTTTATGAACAAGACACATTACGCATTTCTGCACCCCATAAACATGTATCATACACCTTATGTGCTGGAGTACTGGTCTCATAAGCACGGCAAAGATTTCTTCGGGAAACTGAGCAGGGAAACTGCTGAGGGAGAAGATCCGGTAATGACATATAAGAGGATAAGCTCAATTACCCAGGAACAGTTTAATGATGAGATTTTTGATGCATACCGCCGGTTTATGACCTGGGATATGAAAAGGATAGAAAATGTTGCCCGTCCTTATGCCAACCAGCATCATACCATTATCAATGAAGATGGTGAGGGATGGTACAGGATAGCACCTGAGAAATGCCCTCAGAATTATGGCTATAACGGCATCAGGCTTAAAGCACCCTCAGGAGGCACAAATGTCATGCTCACCTTTGAAGGCATTGCAGGTGATGATGCTTATAATTCCGTTAAAGTTGATAAGGCAGGATGGCGATACGGATTTGTAGCCTCTCTCGAAGACGGCCGGCGCATTTATGGTGATATATTAGAGGACGCTAATGGCAAAGCTGCTTTCAGGGTCCCGGAAGATACGGAACACCTGTGGCTGGTAGTCAGTGGCGCACCTACAGAACACTGGCCTGTTGCTTCCAGACGCCGCGGACAGTCAGGGGAAGAGTCTCCAGAAGAGCAGTGGCCCTACCGTTTTAAGCTGCAGGGGACCGCGCCGGCTGATCAGATTATTCAGTGATTATCTCCTGATCACCTCACAATACCTGAGCTCTGTAGCGACCATACCATTATCTGGGTCTGGACATTTACATATGATTTGACAGGTAAATGAAACAGCTTCTATGAAAACTCCTGTTTTTGTGTTTTCCTGTACGACATAATCATTAATGAAAGCCGGGAAAGGGCAGGCAAAAATAAATGGATTACACAAAATATTGTTTTTTGCGAGTGTTTTTGCAGTAATCTGTGTCTAAAGGGAAAACATAAAATATGCAGGGTCAGATAAACACTCATTCCAGGCACCGTTTTTCTTTTATTATCATATTAATCATTGTTTTACTATTCATTCTCCCTTCCGGGAGAGGCCTGTATGCACAGGATAACGGATCAGAATATACACTGACACAGTTACTGGATAGTGCTCTTCAGAACAACCGGCTGCTTATGGCAAACAAAAAGAACACTGTAATAAAACAGGCGGAAATTGATATTCTCAGAAAAAACTATCAACCCACCATAAGCACCTCGGCCAGCATCTCAACCTGGAAATTTTTATTACCCAATAAACAGCGCTTGCTTGGCGATGCACTAACTGATGTTTATACAGATATATCAATACGCCAGACCATATACGACGGGGGTGAAAATAAAGCAAAAAGAGCCCTGGTCGAAGAGGAGATCCTTTTGAATGATGAGATTCACAGGCAAATACAGAATACTATAATCATTGGCGTTTCCGATACTTACTTTGAAATTCTTAAAGCAAAATGGGAGGTGGAAGCATATAGAAATTCACTCGGGCAGCTTAATTCACAATTGGAATATTCAGAGAACCTTTATAAACGGGGTAAAGTATCAAAGGTAGACATACTTAAGGTTACTGTCCAGATATCAGTTGCAGAAAAAAACCTTAACAGGGCCCTGAATGCTGAAGAAGTATTTAAAACAAGGCTCGGGAGGCAGTGCTATCTTAAGAATAATGAGCCATTGAAGGTAACAAAGCTTAGTGATAACCTTTACCATAGATTGCAAAATCATTTCTTTTCAGCCGATTCATTATATGCGGAGGTGCTTCAAAACCATCCTTCCCTGCTGGCCAGCAGCTATAGACTTGAGATTGAAGCAAAACAAAAGGAGATATACCAGTTACAAAGCCTGCCCGATATTTTTACATACGGAACCGGAAGCTGGGAGCACGGATATATACCTTTCGGTGATAATTTTAATTATAATATTGGTGTAGGGGTAAGTTACACTATTCCTTTATGGGGGGGCAGTGCTCACAAAACAAAGATGAAGCAAAGCAAGCTGCTGACAGAGCAGATAGAGTATGAGAAAGAACAGGACTTCCAGAACATTAAAGAGGAGATAGATATTGCCCTTAACGAAATAAGGACAATAAAAGATGACATTTATGATAATAAGAAGATCATCGATCTTGCAAATGAAACGCTCGATAATGCTATGGTTAAGTACAGGGGCGGACAGGGAACAATTATTGATGTGCTTGATGCGCAAACAATTTTAACGAAGGCAGCTATTGACTTCCGTAAGTCTACTGTAGCCTATCTGCAAACAATAGCAAAGCTGCACTATTTAACGGGTAATAATAATTATCCCTTTTAATCTGAAGATATAACATAATATAAACAAGTAACAGGAAACTACATGAAAGAAAAGGTATTGTCGGAAATCAGTGCTGATCCATGGATAAAATCATCTCCCGCCCCCCCGTCTTTACGATTGGCTACATTTATTATTATCCTGGTATTTTTAACATTTAACGCCTGTAAGCAGGAAAATTCGCAAAATCCACAGCCAAAAGGAAAGAATGCCGTTCCGGTAAAAATACAGCCAGCACAAAAAACAAAGATGGTTTCAAATATTGAAATAACAGGTACAGTACAGGCCAATGTTTTTACGGAGGTAAGCTCTTCGGCGGAGGGTGTTATCGAATCGCTGTATGTCCGGGAAAACCAGTATGCCACAAAAGGAGAGATTATTGCCGTTATCAACCCGGAGGACCGCCTGGCTCTGACCGCCGAAAACCAGTTGAGAATAGAACAGCTTAAAGAACAGATACGTAATACAGATCGTGACTCAGATATTTATCATACACTGGAGCAGGAGCTTAAAGAAGCAAAAGACAACCTGGCTTATGCTCAAAACATGTATCAGACTATTCCCGTGATATCCCCTATGTCCGGTCTCGTAACTTACCGATGGCTTGACCGGGGCAGCCAGGTTGCAGCAAAGGAAAAAATTATCACCATCACCGATATGAATTCCCTGGTCGTAAAAGCAGAGGTAAATGAAAAATATTTTGAAGCTCTTAAGCAGGGGCGCCCGTTACCGGTCATCTTAAATGCCTATCCCAATGACACCATAAGAGGCATTATCAGCCTGGTATATCCCCAGATCGAGCCGGAGACACGGAGTGTGAAGTTTGATATCAGCTTAATGGATTTCAATAAAAAGTTACTTCCCGGAATGATGGCAGTTATCAGAATCCCGGTTTCGGTAAAGGAAGATGCTGTATCGGTCCCGGATCATGCAGTACTTACCTCTCCTGACAATAAAAATTTTCTCTTTGTGGTTGGCAAAGACAGCGTAGCCTCGCGTCGTATTATTGAAACGGGAATGTCAACAGGAAATAAGCTTGAGATTCTAAGAGGTCTGGATGAAAACGAGAAAGTGGTTGTTGCAGGTCAGGAGATGTTAAAAGATGGCATGAAAGTAGCTATTACAGGCCAGACGCAGGAGGGCAAAAAATGAAACTAACGACACAGTCCATAAAGCGACCTGCAGCTACCATCATGATGATGATCGTTATGATGGTTATTGGTATAATTGGATTTCTGCAACTACCTGTTAATATGCTGCCGGAAGTCACCTACCCCCTGGTGAAAGTCTGGGTATACTGGCCTGATGCCACACCCGAACAGGTGGAAAACGAGATAGCCACTGTTATTGAAAGGCAGATGGCCACAGTGGACAATCTCGATTATATGGAGTCAACTTCAGAGGAAGGTGTTTACCAGTTAAATGTCAATTTTGACTACAGTGTTGACCGGGATGTAGCTTACCAGGATGTGCTGGCAAAAATGGGCCTGGTAAAAAAAGGTCTGCCAGAGGATGTACAGGAGCCATTTATCTTTAAAGCCGACCCTTCCCAACTGCCCGTGGTCGAGATCCTTGTTTCCTCTGATAATATGAGCCTGACACAGTTGCGTACCTGGGTGGAGAATGAATTTCAGGAGGAATTTGCTTCGGTAAAAGGCTCGGCCGGCACCACCATATCAGGAGGAACGAAACGTGAGATAAGGGTACATATAAATCCAGCCGCACTGCAGGGTTACAATATTACCCTGCAACAGATGAGTGATCGTCTGAAGAATGAAAATATTGATATGGCCGGTGGACGTATGATTGCAGGTCCCCGCGACTATCTGATCAGAACCTATGGAGAATACCAGTCGCTGACTGAGATAGAGAATCTTATTATAAAGAAAACGGATACGGATGGTGAAGTTTTGCTTAAAGATCTAGCTGACATAAAAGACCATCATGAATTACAACGCACCCGTACAAGATATAACGGAAAAGAAGGTGTCCGCATATCTATATTCAAGCAGGCTGATGCCAACGCGGTAGATGTGTCTGACCAGATTGAGCGACGCATTGAAGCCCTTCATAATGAGCTTCCCCCTGCAACCCGTATTGATATGATATATGACCAGGCGGAATATGTCAGGCTTGCCACCAACGGGGTCAGGGATGCCATGCTGCTGGCGGCAGTTCTTGTGACCCTTGTTACAGCATTTTTCCTGTCGGGCTGGCGCAGGATTGTATCACTGGCTCTCAGTTTGCCCGTTACCATTCTCGGCACTTTCTTCCTGATGGAGTTACTGGGATTTTCTGTGAATATATTCACTCTTGGGGGACTGGTAGTAGCGATGACCGTAGTACTGGATAACAGTGTGGTGATGCTGGAGAATATTACACGTATCCAGGAAAATGAACCCGGCACTCCCGATCCGGTGACAAAAGGAGCCCTGCAGATAACAGGAGCCATTGCTACTGCAACCATAACATTCCTGGCGCTGTTTGTCCCCTTCCTTCTTGTACCCGGAATGACCTCGCTTCTGTTTCGTGAACTGGTCATAACGGTTGCTATTATCATCTTCCTTTCTATGCTGGTATCCCTGACGGTTACTCCCATGCTTATGGCACTTTTCTAT
>JAWLFR010000069.1:0-11436 GCA_041685495.1 Bacteroidales bacterium | reverse complement strand
CTTCACCTCTTCCTTTATTCTGGCTGTTTTTTCCTTTATAGCCGCGGCCTCTTCTTTACGGTCCTGTGCAAAGAGCTGCCCTATCTTTTTTGACAGGGTATTCATCTCCGACTGCAGTTTATCGGATTGCTGCTGGACTTCCCTTCTCCTTTTGTCCAGCTGTATTATTTTGTCTATGGCATTTCCGGCATCGAAATTTTTTACTTTAAGACGCTTAATGAGCAGCTCTTTATTTTCTCTGATAAAATTCAGGGTCAGCATATATCTCTTTATTGGTAATTATAATCAGTGACCGGCAGGGTGTTAATCCTTATGATCCGCGACAGATTAATTTGATATTTATTAAAATGACAGTCTCCCTTCAAATGAGAATGTCACGGGGATAAAGATAAAAAAAACTCCTGAAACAGCTTTCCATCTGGAAAGTATTACAGGAGTCGAATATCGTAATGAGGCTGAACTAGTTTTCCAGGGGCTTTACCGATACATAAGATTTATTGTCCTTCTTTTTCTGGTATTCAACAACACCGTCTGTCAGTGCAAACAATGTATGGTCTTTGCCCAGGCCTACATTATCCCCGGGGTTATGCTTTGTTCCCCTCTGGCGTACCAGTATATTACCTGCTTTGGCCTGCTGGCCACCAAATAGTTTTATTCCAAGTCTTTTGCTTTCTGATTCGCGACCGTTCCTGGAACTACCTGCTCCTTTTTTGTGTGCCATGGTATATAAATTTTATCGTTTCCTTTATTATTCTTTGTCCGCTTTCTTATCAGCATCACCTTTGGCTTTCGTAGCTGCTTTGGGTTTTGCTGCAGCGGTCTTTTTTGCTGCTGGCTTTTTAGCTGCAGTGGTTTTTTTCTCGCCTGTCTTTGCTGCTCCGGCTTTTCCGGCTGCTGCTGTCTTTTTTGTTGCCGGGGCTTTTTTCTCCCCTGCTTTATCGTCAGCAGCTTTCTTTGTTGCAGGCTTTTTCGCGGCTGCAGCTTTTGTTGTGGTCTTTTTGTCAGTCGTCTTTTTGTCTGTAGCAGCTTTTTTGCCGGCCGGGGCTTTTTTCTCTCCTGCTTTATCCTCAGCAGCTTTCTTTACTCCGGCTTTTGTCTCAGCAGTCTCTTTGCTTTTGGCTTCAACTGCTGCAGGCTTTTTAGCCGCAGCTGTTTTCTGTTCGGGTTTGGCTGCCGTGGCTTTTGTTTTGGCTTCGGCCTTTGGTGCTGCAGCTCCTTCTTTCTTTTTAGCTGTTGTTTTTTCCTCAGAAGCTTTTTTTACATATCCTTTCTCATTGATCGAAAGGATCTCCACCTGGCTGTACTGTTGCCTGTGCCCTTTTTTTACCTTGTATCCTTTTCTTCTCTTTTTCTTAAAGACTATTACCTTGTCGCCCTTCATGTGCTCAAGCACCTTGCCTTCAACCCAGGCACCTTTGATCTCCGGCTCCCCTATCAGCACTTTACCATCATTGTCAATGAGTAAAACCCTGTCAAAATCAACCTTCTTACCTTCTTCTTCTTCCAGCCTGTGAACAAAGATCTTATAACCTTCTTCAACCTTGAACTGCTGGCCTGCAATGTCTACAATAGCGTACATCTTTTTATTTCTTTAATGTTACTCCGTGAGGCGGGCTGCATGCCGCTTTATCCGGGCCCCGGCGGATTATTCTGAAATTCGGACTGCAAAGATATAAAAAATGCATCAAATACAAATCACCGCGACTAATATTAATTATATTTTTCTGACAGTCATCACCGGTTTCTGAAAGCCAGACCATTTTTTCTTTTCTGTTTAGCATTGCTGAATATTATATTTATATTTGTACTAAGGGTGTGCTACCGGGATAAAGTGGAGATATGAAGAAAATAAAACTTAGTGTACTGGGAATATCATACAGTCAGACTCAGTCCGGCGCATATGCGCTGGTGCTGGCTGAAGAGGGGGGCGACAGGCGCCTGCCCATAATAATTGGCGGCTTTGAGGCCCAGGCAATAGTGATTAAGCTGGAAAACCTGAACCCCCCGCGGCCATTAACCCATGATCTTCTCAGAAACTTCAGCGAACTGATGAATACAGAACTTAAGGAGGTATTTATACACAAGCTTGAGGAAGGCGTTTTCTATTCACAGCTCGTATTTAAAAAGGACGGTAACGAAATGATAATGGACTCAAGAACGTCAGATGCTGTGGCCCTGGCTCTGAGGTTTACATGCCCGATATATATATCCTCTGATATTATGGATAAGGCAGGGATAGTCATAAAGGACACAGAATATGAGGATGTTGAAGGTGTTACGGGCGAACAGGGTCCGGCTCCGAAAGCCTCACCCGATCTGGCGGAACTGAGTGTGTCTGAGCTGAAGGTTAAAATGGATGAGGCGGTCAAAGCGGAGGATTATGAAAAGGCGGCTTATATCAAGAAAGAGATAGATAAAAGGGGAGCCAAGGAATAATCACCCGGCAAAAGAAATATTCATCCTTCATTTACAATTTGTTGAAAATTAATATGCTTATGATCGTGTAAAATTATGCGATATGCTATAATATTGTTCATTATTTGGATACATACGATATAATCATATTTATGAGAAATATACTGTTTATAATACTGCTCTCGGTATTATCCATCTCACACGCTGCCGCCCGGTCGCAGGCAGGGGCAAGACAATCTGATGCACAGGCGCTTACGCAGGTCGCGGCAGGCGCTGTCAGTAACAGTACTGGTGTTTTGCAGGCGGGTGGGCTTGCCTCAGATGGCAGGCTTACGGCTGAAGGGGATATACCTGGAGTCGCGCAGGACAGCCCGGACGTTTTACAGGACAGCCTGGCTGCAGGGCAGGCAGACAGCAGCAGGATTATTTCCTTACCTGCTGCATCCGACAGCCAGGGCATACTGCAGTCAGGTAATGTAATAGACCCAGTGATGAGTGGAGGATTCAGCCTGATGACATTGCTGAGGGGCATGCTGGGTATGGTGGTGCTGATAATCATAGCCTGGCTGTTCAGCACAAACCGCAGGGCAGTGGTATGGCGTACGGTAATAATAGGGCTGGCTATACAGCTGGTGCTGGCGGTGAGCATATTATATGTGCCTTTTGTGAGAATATCATTTGAATTTGTAGGTAAGATATTTGTTAAGATACTCGATTTTACAAAGGAAGGAAGCACCTTCCTCTTCGGCTCACTGATGGATGTCGATAAACTGGGTTCAATATTTGCCTTCCAGATACTGCCTACCATTATCTTTTTCTCAGCACTTACCTCATTGCTGTTTTACCTGGGTATAATACAGAAGATAGTGTACGGTCTGGCCTGGCTAATGACCAAAACAATGAAGCTGAGCGGTGCAGAGAGCCTTTCCGTGGCGGGTAATATTTTTCTCGGCCAGACGGAGTCGCCACTGATGGTTAAAGCATACCTGCCACGTATGAATAAATCGGAGATAATGCTGGTGATGACCGGAGGGATGGCAACACTGGCCGGCGGTGTGCTGGCTGCCTATATAGGCTTTCTGGGTGGAGGAGATCCTGTGCAGAGACTGATATTCGCCAAACACCTGCTGGCTGCCTCTGTTATGGCAGCACCGGGAGCCGTGGTGATATCCAAGATACTGGTTCCCCAAACAGAAGAAATAATAAAGGACATAGAGATAACAAAGGATAAGGCAGGCAATAATGTCCTTGATGCCATATCCAACGGTACCACGCAGGGCCTTAAGCTGGCAGCTAATGTGGCTGCTATGCTGCTGTCCTTTATAGCTTTCATTGCTTTTTTTAATTATATATGCCTTAAGATAGGGCAGTGGACAAATCTCAATGAGCTGATAGCCGGTGCTACCAACGGTAATTATAATGAGCTGTCGCTTCAGTTTATACTGGGATATGTTTTTGCCCCGGTAATGTGGCTTATAGGCGTGGGCGGTGAAGATGTGACACTGATGGGTCGACTGCTGGGGGAAAAGGTTATCATGACTGAATTTGTTGGCTATATAAGCCTGGCCGACCTTAAGGGAGCCGGGTCCTTTGTTCATAATAAATCAGTAATAATGGCCACCTATATGCTGGCCGGATTTGCTAATTTTGCATCAATAGGCATACAGATTGGGGGCATAGGCTCGCTGGCTCCCAATAAAAGGGTGTTGCTGGCAAAGTATGGCATGCGTGCCCTGCTGGCCGGAACACTGGCATCGCTTATGTCGGCAACAATTATAGGAATGATACTGGGCTGACAGTTTAAAACACAGGAGATGATCATGATTTTCTGACTTATAAAACTAAGACCAATATAAGGTAGTTACCATAAAACAAAAAAATATAAAATGTTAGAAATGAGACATATATTAACACTTATAGTCCTTGCCCACCTTAGCATGTACAGTGCGGCACAGGTAAATACTATTAGCTCGCCCGATGGCAGCATTGAACTGAGCGTTAGCTACGATACCCGCCTTGAATGGGATGTTAAAAAGGACGGGAAGCAGATTATATTGCCATCGGTAGCGGGACTCGAGATGGCTACCGATGAGTTTCCCTCTGCCGGGGATAAGATAAAGAAGGTGGAGAAAGAACAGATAAATGAAACAGTATATCCCGTGGTACCGCATAAAGATTCACGGATACCTGATATATGCAATGAGATGACTATACATTTTAAGTCGGGTTTCTCCCTTGTGTTCAGGGCATATAATGATGGCGTGGCATACAGGTTTCTTACCGATTTCAAGGGAAATGTGATAGTGCTGGATGAACAGGGGGAGATAAATATGCCCCCGGGCACAGAGAGCTGGTATCCACTGGAGGAATCATTTTTCTCACATAATGAACGGACATATATATATACTGACCTTGATACCCTGAATACTGATCACCTGGCCAGCCTGCCTGCCCTTTTTGTAAGCAATGGGGTGAATGTGCTTATAACAGAGACGGCTCTCGAGGATTACCCGGGGATGTGGTTGAGGGGGAAAGACAATAATTCACTTAAAGCAGTTTTCCCCTACTATCCCGATGAGGAAAGGCTTGTACGTGACCGTGACATGAGGGTGGTATCGCGGCGCGACTTTATCGCTGAAACAAAAGGGGAGAGGTCATTCCCCTGGCGGGTTTTTGTTATTTCTGAAGATGATGCCGGACTGGTGGAAAGTAACCTGACATACCTGCTCTCGGATAAATGCAGGATGGAAGATACTGACTGGATAAAGCCGGGTAAGGTGGCATGGGACTGGTGGAATAATAATAATATATATGGAGTGGACTTCAGGGCCGGGGTCAATAATAAGACCTATGAGCATTATATTGACTTTGCCTCTGAGAACGGGATTGATTATGTCATACTTGATGAGGGCTGGTACCGGCTTGGCGATGTGCTGGATGTGGTACCAGAGATAGATGTGAAACACCTCTGTGATTACGCGGAGAGTAAAAACGTGGGTATAATACTGTGGGTGGTATGGAACACCCTCGATGATAAGCTTGATAAGGCACTGGCACAGTTTGAGGCCTGGGGGGCCAAAGGAATAAAGGTGGATTTTATGCAGCGTGATGACCAGAAGGTGGTTGATTATTACTGGCGCGTTGCCCGGAAGGCTGCCGGTCATAAGCTGCTGGTTGACTATCATGGATCATATAAGCCTGCGGGATTGAGACGTACATGGCCTAACGTGCTTACAAGGGAAGGGCTGAAAGGGCTTGAACACTGCAAGTGGAGCGCCGATATCAGTCCCGATCACAACCTTATCCTGCCCTTTATCAGGATGGTGGCCGGTCCAATGGACTATACCCCGGGGGCAATGATCAATTTTGACAGCCTCACCTTCAGTGATATGTATACAAGACCCGGCAGCATGGGTACAAGGGCCCACCAGATGGCACTGTATGTGGCCTATGAGAGTCCACTGCAGATGCTGGCAGACAGTCCGGTTAACTACCGCAAAGAACAGGAGTGTACGAACTTTATCACTGAAGTGCCTGTTATATGGGACGAGACAAGGGTGCTGGAAGCTAAAACTGGTGATTACCTTGTGATAGCCCGTCGCAGCGGTGATGACTGGTTTGTGGGGGCGATGACGGACTGGACGCCGAGGGACTTTGACCTCGATCTTTCATTCCTTGGTGATGGTGATTATGATGCTGTCATATTCAGTGACGGGATTAATGCTGACAGGCATGCACAGGACTACAGCAGGGCAGAAAAAGAAGTGTCAAAAGACAGTGCTGTGAAGATCAGCATGGCCCCCGGCGGAGGATGGGCGGCCAGGTTTACAAAGAAATAAGGCTGTAAGTCATCTGTCGGCCGGAACCGGCTGTGTAATAAAAGAAAGGATAAAAATTTAAGAATATGAAACAGTATCTGGATCTGCTCGATCATGTAATGGAAAATGGTGTGGAGAAGAGCGACCGCACCGGAACGGGCACAATCAGCGTGTTCGGTTACCAGATGAGGTTTGACATGCAGGAGGGTTTCCCCTTGCTGACAACAAAGAAGCTGCACCTGCGCTCTATAATACATGAGCTGCTATGGTTCCTTAAAGGTGACACCAATGTTAAATACCTGCAGGACAACGGTGTTAAGATATGGAATGCCTGGGCTGATGAGAAAGGTGAGCTGGGTCCCGTGTATGGCTACCAGTGGCGCTCATGGCCGGCAGCGGACGGAAGCCATATAGACCAGATAAGCGGGGTGATAGAGTCGATCATGAAGAATCCCGACTCCAGGAGGCACCTGGTAAGTGCCTGGAATGTGGGAGATATAGAGAAGATGGCATTGCCGCCCTGCCATATCTTTTTCCAGTTCTATGTGGCAAAAGGGAGGCTTTCATGCCAGCTGTACCAGCGCAGTGCGGATATATTCCTGGGGGTGCCCTTTAATATTGCATCCTATTCATTGTTGCTGCTGATGGTGGCGCAGGTAACCGGACTCCAGGCGGGTGAGTTTGTGCATACCTTCGGCGATGCACATATATATCTTAACCATATACAGCAGGTGAAAGAGCAGCTTACAAGAGAACCCTATGACCTGCCCGCGATGAAAATTAATGGAGAGGTGAAAAATATTTTTGATTTCGGCTACGACGATTTTGAGATGGTGGACTATAAGGCTCATCCACACATAAAAGGAGATATAGCAGTATAATAACAGGCTTATAATTATGATATCTATAATAGTAGCAGTTGCATCGAATAATGCCATCGGGAAGAATAATGAATTGCTGTGGCATATACCCGATGACCTGAAGCGGTTTAAAAAGCTGACCCTCGGCCATTGCCTTATCATGGGAAAAAATACCTGGTTTTCGCTTCCGCGAAGACCCCTGCCCGGTCGCACCAACATTGTTATGACTGATGATCCCTGTGAGTGTATAGGGGGAGGCTGTATAACCGCATATTCAGTGGAAGACGCCCTGTCCAAATGTGAAGAGGGGAAGGAAGTTTTTATTATAGGCGGCGGATCCGTTTACAGGCAGTTCCTGCCACTGGCCGACAGGCTGTACCTTACGCATGTGCACCGCGACTTTGATGCTGACACCTTCTTCCCGGATATAGATCCCGGGGTCTGGCAGGTAATAGACAGGGAAGATAACATGAGGGCTGATGACCGTGAATTTTCATGGTCCTATGTTACCTACGAAAGGAAAAAGCAATAAGTTCCTGTCAGTTTTTTATGCATAAGGCTTTATTAAAAATAAAAGAATAGCTCTTACGGTAGTTAATTATTCTTCAGGTTCGAGCATAAGCTCAATGCGTGGTTTTTGAACTTCAAGTGTATATCGGCCGGTTCCTGCAAGTTTTTTCAGTTTAACGGGATTAATATATGCCCGGCGTGGCGAAACATTTTCTTCGTCAAAGTGGGCATGATAGGCCATTCTCAGTTGTCCCTCCCTGTCCTTGAAAAGCATGCAGTGTCCTATACCTACCAGGCCATGTTGTTTTTGGAAGACTGGATTGTGTTCGCATTTCTTCCAGGGTCCGAGTGGATCTTCGGCGTAGGCTATGCCAATTCCGTAATGGTGGCTGGTATAGGCATTGCCGGAGAAGACCATGTAGTAAAGTCCTTTATGCCTGAAGACACTGGGGCCTTCATTGACCTCCATCCATCCTTCTTCAGCGAGCTCCCATGGCTGTTCAGGCCGCATCAGCTTGCGGCAGGTTTCAAGACGTATGGCAGACAGGTCGTCCTCCATTTCGCCCCCCCATATTTCCAGGCCATCCTCGAATCTGGCAAAATAAATGTATCTGGTCTTATCCTCGTCAATGAACAGTGTGTGGTCTATAGCTTCGAAGTCGGCCAGGGGGACCCTTTCATCCTGTGTGAAGGGGCCGGCAGGGTTGTCGCTGGTGGCGATAGCCATGTGTTTTTCAGCGCTGAAAAACATATAATAGGTATCATTGACAAGGTAAACTTCGGGCGCCCAAAACTGGTTTTCGCCATACACATCGTCTTTATGCAGGGCAAAACCCTTGTGTGCACCTACCGGCCCGCTCCATGATTTCAAATCCTGCGAGCTATAAACGAGAATACCTTCGTTGCTGCGGGAGGTGCCATAGATGTAGTAAGTACCGTCATCGAGTAAAACGTAAGGGTCTCCGAAAGAAAGAAATGATTCACCCTCAGTGTGGCCATATGATGTTCCTTCCCCGGCAAAGGTGGAAAAAGAGGCGAGAACGATTAAGGGATCTGCAAGAGGTGCCGCTTTGACTTCAGTTCCGTCCTCTAATGGGTCGGGATTGTTCGAGAATATTGCTGAAGGGTAAAGGACAGTGGCTGTAATTAGTGCCAGAGAAAAAATTGTTCTGATGTTCATAGGGATAAAAATATTTTTCAGGTTCACAGCGTTTATAAAAAATCTTCTCATTAATGGTCATCTCTATTCACGCTTTTTCTGATGCTCGTGTTATGAACAAATATATAATTTGGCTTTGTGAAAAACAAAAATTGACACCACTCCGAAAATTAAATTATAATTTGTAATAAGGCAGCACTGCCAGTCCCGCTTTCTCCTTTACCAGTCCGGATGTCAAAGCCTTATCCCCCAGGTGTAATGTGTATTCTCCGGCCTGCAGAGGCAGGTTGTCTTTGTCGGCGGCAGCCACCCTGAGCAGCCAATCATGAAAAGCCCTTGCATCATTATAATTACTGAATTTCAGGCTGTATGATTTGCCTCTGCCGTTTTTCAGCATAATGATCTGCCTGCCGGGCGACTGTATGCCAATGGTATGGAAAGGAGGGAGATAATCATATGTATCCAGAAGTGTGATTTCCTTCTTTACCGTACCGGTGTAATATTCAACATTATCATCCCATTCCTGAAATGTATCACTTCCTGAGGCCACATGCCGGTAGACAAAATCCATCTCAAGGGTGGCCGTTACAGGAGCGGCCTTACCGGATATAGCGGGCACCCGGGTGTCCTGAGCCATAAGTTGGACTGTTTTTGCAGTGTCATCCTCTGAAAACAGCGGTATGAATATTTTTTCGGGAAATGCACCGAAGGTAACTGACACATCGGCTGTCACATTGCCCGTAAGATCAATCTCCCTTGTTCCTTCCTCTTCTATCTCTATCCGGCTGCCTGATATCCTGCCGTTAAGCTTGAGGTACCTGTAGCGCAGTGACTGTTCCTCTTTCTGAGAAAGTGATGCTTTGATATCAGCATCTGCTGAGCGTTTGACCTTTTCATTCTCCGATACCCCTCCTCCAAGAGAGAGGTCAAGGCTCCTGTTAAAGCTGATATCAGCCACCTCGAGATCTGCATATTCGCTGGTAAAGTGGTTCCATCCTGTAAATTTCAGTCCTGATTCATCAGGCAGGCTGAGTGATATTTTGAGGTATTCTATCCTGTCGGCTGCGGGGTGACCGGCACGGCCTGTCCTGCCTACGGAGCTGTAATCCCTTTTTTTGCTTACACTGAGCACCAGCCGCAGGTTTTTGTTTATATAGTCTTCATTATCCCCTCCTACGCCGGCACTTATATATTTGTTATTAAGGGCCCTGATAAAGCTTTCATTTTCCGGAAAGCGCCTGTCGAGTATCTCAAGCAGGTTGGCCTGTGCCGTGGCATTGAGTTCCCAGAGGTTACCCGGACCCGAAATATCTCCCTGTTCGTAGAGGTCGTAGCCGAAGAGGTCAATAGTGGCCAGACTGTTATCTTCACCTTTGTATTCCGCTGCCGCGTGCCTTTTGAGGCTGCTGCAGGCTATGCCGGTAACAAGGATAGCTGTTAGTATAAGTATTATTTTCCTGTTCATGGTGATTAGTATTATTTGACGGTATCGCTGTATATCCCGGCCCTTATCTTAACAATTTCGTTGCCGGCACAAAATATGCTTATCTCCCTGACAAAGTTCACAGGTATGCAGCCAAGGTCCTGCGTACAGTCCATATACATACCATCTTTAAAGTCGTCGTTCTGTCTTGTGGCTATGCATCTTTTTACTCCGAGGTTTTCGATAACAAGGTGGTACATGGTCTTATTCTTTTTCAGGTTTGATAACAAAGGGTATGAGCAGGGTCCACATAACCAGCAATGATGATCCGGCCACCGGCTCATGGACTCCGTAATACACGAAGGGGCCGCCCATCGAGTACACCCATACAAGGAATGTCAGGGAGGTAAAGGCTATCTGGAAGGCACCCTTAACAGCCTGAAAGCTGATAAGGTAGAAGGGAATCATTATGAGCAAACCGGCTGTTATTACCGTCAGCAGCAGCTTGCTGTATTCATAGTCGGGAGGTATGAAGCCGACTATTACCAGGTAGGCAGCGACTATCTCGCTGGGGATGAGTTTCAGGAGACGCGACTGGTAACTGTTCTCCTGTTTGATCTGTCTGGCCATAAAGAGTTGTTTTACAGGTTGGTAATTATACATACCAGGCTACAGGCCATATTAAATAACATTAACTTTTTAAATGGCTGTATCCGGAAATAATTTCATCATGTAAATACATTTATCAGAACAGTAAATGCAATTTAGGAAATCCCTGGATTATTTGCAAGAAATAATCGGTACTTAGAAGGATTGGTAAATGTGAACTTGGGAGCCCGCCCCCGGGTCTTCGGGGAAGAGCCCGGCTATTCACTGCAGAAGCAGGGTGAGTCAATAATGGATTACTTTCTTATTGTTGAATTAAATGATATCATCTAATATGGGCGATAGGTGAGTAAGTTTCTACTTTGGGTCTTGTTTTCTTTTGAAGAGAATATTCTAAATATAACCAGAGAAGTAATCATATTTTCAGGAACGAAGCCAAAACTTCTTGAATCTTTTGAAGAATTGTAGTTGTCACCTATAAAGAAAAAGCAGTCATTATTGTACTCCAAATATTCGTTTTTCTGAATCGTTGAATGCGAGCCATATAATATTTGAGTACAATCATTATTAATTCTTTTATGGAATTTGCAATATGGATTTTCTTTAAGCTTATAACCCTTATATGGAATTACTATTAGCTTTTTG
>JAWLFR010000068.1:0-11471 GCA_041685495.1 Bacteroidales bacterium | reverse complement strand
AGGGAGCAGGATAAGATTATTAAGATGAGTCGTGATACCATACCAAATGTTGATGTATGGCACTGGGAGGATGAACAGATACAGTCGGTACAGAAGGTAAGGGACAGGCGCAACAGGATGTCAACCTATACCGGCCTGATCCATCTCGATGATATGTCGTTCGTGCAGATTGAATCAGATGGTATGCGCAGCAGCATGATGAACAGGAATGCAGACAAAATTATTGGAGCTGACCCAAAGCCCTATATATCAGACACCAACTGGGGCGGGGGTTACAGCGATTATTATAAAATAGATCCTGAGAACGGTAATAAAATACTGATAAAGGAAAAAGTCGGAAGGGCTATGGGCCTTTCACCTGACGGCAGCCATTTTTTGTATTTCATGGATGGTGAGTTTTTTGCTTATAACCTTGATAAGGAAGATCTTGTCAATATTTCAGAGAATGTTGATGTGAGTTTTATTGACATCAAGGAAGATCATCCCTATGAGAACCCGTCCTATGGACTTGCCGGCTGGTCAGCGGATAAAAACACTGTTTTCCTGAACCACCTGTACGATATATGGGCTGTGTCGCTCGATGGCAGTGGTGCTTATAACCTGACAGGTGATTTCGGTTCTGAAAATGAGATACGGCTGCGATTTAACAGGTCGGGTCGCGGCTTCTTCAGGAGCTCAGGCGGGGATAATGAAGATCCTTATATAAACACAGAAGAAGATGTGTATCTTACGGCTCACGGTGAGTGGACCAAGCATTCCGGGTATTTCCTTCTTGACGATGGCAAAGACCCTGAGGAATTAATATATGAGGATGCCTCTTACGGAAGGCTTATCAAAGCAAAGGATGAAGACAGGTTTGTTTTTACCATACAGACATTTGTTGACTTTCCGGACTATTACACTGTTGATGCAAAGTTCAGGAAGCCCGAAAAACTGACTGATGCCAACCCGCAGCAGGCAGAATATGCCTGGGGCAGGAGGGTACTCATTGATTTTGAGAACAGTCACGGTGACAGGCTGCAGGCTACTATGACCCTGCCTGCCGGATATGAAGAGGGTAAGAAATATCCTACGCTGATATATTTCTATGAGAAGATGTCAGACAGGCATCACAGTTATTCAATGCCTGGCTATGACGACAGGCCGCATATGTCAAGCTATGCCAGCAACGGCTACCTGGTGCTGATGCCCGATATTAAATATTATGAGGGAAAGCCAGGATGGAATGCACTCGATTGTGTTACCTCAGCGGCAAAAAAAGTTATTAATGAGGGATATGCAGATCCTGATCATATTGGTCTGCAGGGACATAGCTGGGGTGGTTACCAGTCGTCCTTTATAGTCACCCAGACCGATATGTTTGCATGTGTCGTTACGGGTGCACCCGTAACCAACCTTACAAGCATGTATAATATCCTGTATAAAAACTCCGGTACCAATAACCACGGGATATTTGAAAAAGGACAGGTAAGAATGGGTAAGGGCATGTTTGATGATATGGAGAATTACATTGCACAGTCGCCTGTACACAATGCCCCGGGTATCAACACACCCTTTATGATTTTGCACGGTACTGTTGACGGTGCTGTGGACTGGAACCAGGGACTGGAATTTTATAATGCTGCACGAAGGCTCGGGAAAGAGGTTATACTGCTTTCCTATCCCGATGAAAATCATCACCTGGCAAACAAGTATAACCAGATTGATTTCCAGAAACGTATGAAGCAGTATTTCGACCATTACCTTATGGGTAAACCGGCAGCTGAATGGATGAAAGAGGGGGTAGAGTACGAGGATAAGTTATATAATAAAGGTAAATAATTTTATAGTCTAAGGCTGAGACTCTACTTCCACAGGTGTGGGGCTCAGCACTATGCCTGGCTACAGCGGGAATAATTAGCCCGGGCCATCCCCGATTTCGCAGGGACGAGTCTACGGCAGACACATCGAGGTTAAGGCTACGTTTTTATAAAATTTAATTGATCTATATTTATATAAAATAAAAATTATAATGAACCTGTCATCTTCATTGATCCCATATGGTTCGAGGACGGATTGATCAAAATTACTGCACCTTCATATAAGATGCATACTGTTGATATCACAAATATGACTTTAAATGAGTTCCAGGGATTGGCAGAAGAGAAAGACTGAACTGAATGTTATTCCTTTAATCATTTAAAAATATTGACATGAATATCATCAGACAAATACCAACAGAATTTTTCCTATGTGTAATCTGCATAATTCTATCCCTATCAGGCTGTGAGAGGAACAAACAGGATCAATATATCTTTCCTGATAAAGGATTTACTTCTAAAAGATATGTTGAAGACTGGGAGAATGCAATGGTTGCAGGTAACGGGGAAACAGGCGCCCTGGTATATGGCCTGCCATACCAGGATACTATAATACTCAGTAAACATGCTCTCTATATGCCTCTTCACGAACCCATTGATCCCGTAAATACAGCAGCCCATACTGATACCATAAGAAAGATGATGTATGCTGGTGAATATGATAAGGCATCACAGTTTGCAGTTGAACTTTCCAGGGAACAAGGATATGGCATTAAGAGATGGACCGATCCTTTTGTTCCGGGCTTTGATATCATAATAAACCAGGATGAAGGCAGGGAGGTACAGGACTATTACAGAACTGTCAATTTCAAAACAGGGGAGGTTATTTGTAGTTGGAGAGACAACAGGGGGCACTGGCTGCGCAGGATGTTTGTATCCAGGTCAGACAGCATGGTCGTTATTTCTCTGACTAATATGGATGGTGAAGATATAAACTGTTCAGTAAGTGCTGACAGGCGGCCCCTTACAGACGGGGGATATTTCAACAGGGGAGATGTTGCAGGTTCATACGAGGTCAAGACAGAAGGGAATGTTATTAGATACAGGGGGAAGTTTCAGAATAATTTTAAGGGAAGCCTGGAAGGCTGCGAGGGAATTGTAAAGGTGAATACACGGGGTGGCAAAATACAGAATAGAAACTCAGCGATATCAGTAGAAAATGCAAGGGAGATAATTATAACAGCGAGGCTGTACACTTCATATGATATGTCTGTTGACAGAACCGGAATAATAAAGGCTTCTCTTGAAAAAATGGGCTTTGATTATCAAAACTTGCTTATGAGACATGCCGGGATCCATGGCGAATTATATAACAGGACAAATTTTTCTCTGGCTGGGGATAAAGACCCCCTGCTTCTTGAGCAACTTACGGCAAAAATGGGGCAGAGACCATCAAGGCGGCTTCTGGAATTGCAATTCGATGCAGCCAGGTATAATATTCTAAGTGCCTCGGGGGTCAACCTGCCTAATCTCCAGGGTATATGGTCAGGAGACTGGGCTCCGGACTGGTCAGGGGATTATACACAGAATGGAAATCTCCCGGTGGCAATTTCTTCCTTTCTACCACTTGGTTTTGAGGATTTTATGCATTCTTACTTTAACTATCAAATGAGTAGAATGGATGACTACAAGAGAAATGCAGAGCTTTTATATGGAACAAAGGGGATACATGTTCCGTCAAGGACAAGTTCACATGGACTGAACAATCATTTTGACCGCATATGGCCTATGACCTTCTGGACATCAGGAGCCGGCTGGTCCGCCTCTTTCTTCTACGATTACTGGTTATATACAGGCGATACTGTCTTTCTCAAAAACACAGCTTTTCCTTTCATGAAAGAAGCAATGGCTTTCTATGAAGATTTTCTTATTAAAGGGAGTAAGGGGAAATATGTATTTGCACCTTCTTATTCACCCGAGAATCAACCCGGTAACAGCGACAGCCAGGCCTGTATAAATGCAACAATGGACATTATGGTGGCAAAGGAACTACTGAGAAACTGCATGCAGGCTGCCAGGATTACCGGGGATACACTACATCTGGGAAAATGGAAGAGGATGCTTGATGATATGCCTGCTTACGGGATCAATGACGATGGTGTTCTGAGGGAGTGGATATGGCCCGGACTGGAAGAAAACTATTCACACCGGCATGTTTCCCATTTTTATAGCTTCTTAAATATGAAGGATCCTGAGTTCTATTCAGATTCCATACTTTTCCAGGCGGCAAGGACAGCAGTTGAAAAGAGGATGCAGGTAAGACGTCAGGATAAAGGGGGAGTGATGGCTTTTGGCCTGGTGCAAATGGCAATGGCCGCATCAAACCTTGATATGGATGACGTAGTCTATGAGGCACTAGGCTACCTTAGCACAAATTACTGGACTGAATCACTGATGACAACCCATGATCCGGGATATATATTTAACTTCGATCTGAGTGGCGGTTTTCCGGCACTGATAATAAAAATGCTGCTATATTCAGAGCCCGGCTATATTTCGCTGTTGCCTTCACTGCCTGAGCAATGGACCGAAGGGTCCATCTATGGCATATGGGCAAGGGGTGGAATATATATAGAAAAACTCGAATGGAATGAGAATAATATTGAGGTCCTAATGCGGTCAGAACGCAGACAATATATTGAGATTGAAGTCCCGGGTGATATTGATCGTGAAGTGATTGAACTGCCAGCGGATAAGAATGTCAAACTGAAGATCGGTTCAACAATTCAGTATTAGACACCTCCACCGCAAAGCCTGCAGCTGAATGGATGAAAGAGGGGATAGAGTACGAGGATAAGTTATATAATAAAGCTAAATAAAAACAGGGCCGGGGAGGCATTATGACCTTTGTGTCAATGCTTCCCCGGCAGTTTTTCTGATCTTCTCCGGAATTCTGTCCCTTGTGTCAATGCTTCCTTACCAGTTTATTGCTGATCATTTCCGGGATTCCGTCGCTTGTGTTAATTTTCCCTTACCAGTTTATTGCTGATTTGTTCCGGTATTCTGACAGGCTTATTAGTCTGGCTGTCAACCATTACAAGGGTTGTTTTTCCTTCAGCACACAGTTGCCCGGTGTCAATATTTTTGAAAAGATAAGTTACGCCTATGCGCAGTGGTGTAAGCAACTCAAATGCCAGCTCGCATATAATATTGTCGTTCAGAAAAACAGGTCTGCGGTAGCGGCATGAGGCATCAGCAACAATAAACAATATACCGTTATCCTGGTACTGAACCAGTTCCCTGGCCAGCAGTTCAGTACGGGCATTTTCCATATAGGTGAAGTACACGGCATTATTGACATGGCGATTCATGTCGATATCTGAATAGCGGATTTTTACAGGCAGTCTGAAGTTTTCCATTTTAAATTAAATAAGTTGACTAACAAATGTCAAAAATACTAATTAATGATCAAGACTGATATAATCACGCATTTTGTCCGAATATTAATCAAGCAGTGGAGTGGGGCGGATTTCTACTTCTACAGCAACTTCATTACGCCTGTTAATGATACGGAAAGGGGGATTATAACCAAGGAACATAAATTTTCCCGTGGGCTGGATTTGATATTCTTCGAGTTCGGCTTTGAGAATTTCTTTATACTCAGCAAGCTTCTCGTCATTTGCCCAGCCACCAAAACTTATTACGGCAAGGATACGTGAGCTTTGCCTTTGAAGTTCAATCTCAGGATTATCTGGTGATGGAAGATCGTCCATGTCATATTTTGATGGCATAATAAAGCTCATCTTCATAGTATCAGCCATATCAACCACCACGGGGGATGTCATGCTTATTTTCTGGTTTTTATCATTCCCTCCAAATATATAAGATGCGACAGTGCTGAAGCCTTTACCCGCGTTCCCGCTGTAGGATTCCCCCATCTCTGTAGAAGCCATTATCAGATCAGGATATTCCCTTATTTCAACTTTATCAAGTTTTTTAATTACCTTGTATTGAGGTGTTTCTGTTTTTTGCGTGAATGTATTTGCCATATTGTTTTGATTTGTAAGTACCAGGAGTAGAATTGTAAGTGCCGGAAAACCAGTAAATATTTTCATCATCACCCTTATTATTTAGTTATCCTTGTTGATAATCCGCTATCTATGTTAAAGCTCAGGCCCGGACATCCCGGCCATCCTGAAGGAGTCACCAGGCAGGAGAAAACCAGCGGTAATTTATATTTCTAATATTAATGTCAGAACCTGTAAAAGATTTTTATAATACTGTTTAATACTAATTAATACACATTAAACAATAAATTACACGGTTTGTTTATGTTCTGAACGATAGTAAACTATTTATTAGCTTCGTTAAAAAGCTTTTTGGATTATGGATATTCAATTTCTTATGTATCGCAGGACCAGAGGCAGATCATATATGTCAAACCTGGCAGATCAGGTATTTTGAAATTTAAAATGATTATTTACCACATAGAGTATGGATAGTATACAGGTAGGGGACAGGGTACCGGAATTTTCACTGAAGGATCAGGAGGGTAATTTTTTTGATATACGGAAATACCTGGGGAAGAAGATATTGGTTATATATTTCTATCCTAAAGATGGAAGTTTGAGTTGTACAAGGCAGGCATGCTATTTCAGGGATCTTTCGGATGTTTTCGAAGAAACTGGCACTATGGTGATAGGGATAAGCCAGCAATCTGTGGAAAGCCATAAACAGTTTACAGAAGTTAATAAGCTTAATTTTACTCTATTAAGTGATCCTGATAATTCCGTCAGGAATTCATTCGGTGTCCCTTCAAAATTATTTGGATTGATACCTGGAAGGGTGACCTATGTGGTAGACAGATCCGGGAAAGTTGTTTATATGATGGATTCACAGCATAATGTACAAAAGCACGTGGATGAATCACTTAAGATAATCCTGGTTCTGAAGAAAACTGATATGGATTAGTAAATGAATACGGAAATTTATGTTACAGGCAGATTGTCAGTAGTTGTTGATTATATCAATTTCAATATATTTTTATTAATCAGTCGTATTGACAGGATGGTCATGACAATGCCGGTGCCGGTCAGGATCAGTATCTTTGGAAATATTTCCGCAAGAGGCAGCGATCTCCAGAAAATATCATAAAATCCCTGTATACCCCAGTAGTTTACGCTGAATATTGCAACCTTGTTCATAATATCCGGCATAAAAAACAGGGGTATCATACTTCCTCCGATGGCAGACATAACCAGGATGATCAGAGTACTCAGGTTCTGAGCCTGCTGACGTGATTTTGAAATTGCCGCAAGGAATATTCCCATGCTTGAAATCGCAAAGGCGGTGGCAATAATCATCAATACCAGGGCCGGGATGTTTACGGTAATATCCAGATTCAGAAATATCCATGAAAACAGGAACATAAGTGTAAGCTGAAGAATGGCAATAAAAAATGCAAACAACATCTTACTGTAGAGTATTGTCTGGCTGTTTAGTGGTGAATAAAGCAGCCTGTTTATTGTGCCATTCTCCTTTTCCTCGAGAATGCTTGTGCCTACACCAGCCATGCTGAACAGCAGCATCAGGATAGCTGTACCTGCAATTGCCTGTATCAGTCCCAGTTTATGATCATTTTTTTCTCCGACTATGGATGTCATCTCAAGGGGAAATGGATCATTCCTGTTACTTCCAGCTTGTGATATGATGTGGTCAGGGGAACCCTGGCCCTGCAGGATATTGTTATATGAATTAATATAATTCTGCATCTGTATCTTTCCCGTATGAGACATGAGGATGTTTAATATTATAACCTGTAAATGCCCGGTTTCCATTTCCTGCTCCCTGTCATACAGTAATTCAATGGGTATATCTCCTCCAACGAACATCGAATCCTGGAAACCTTCTTTGAATACCAGGGCACTGGCATATTTACCTTTTATAATCAACTCCCTGGCTTCATCCGTATCCGAGTCAATAACAGTCAGCACATCAAGTGAATCAAGATCTGAGATAAACTGCTCTGCAAGTTCTGATTTATCATGGTTGATAATCAGTAATTCCAGGGATTCAGAATTAGCATCATAATCTCCTATACCTCCGTAAGCGAAAGCAAAAAGTGTAATTAATATTATAGGAACCAGGAAGGTGAGTATAAACGACCTCTGGTCATGGAAAAACATTATAAGGTCTTTTTTGAATAATTTAATCATGAGTCGCGGTCCCTTAATTTCTTACCTGTTAATCTTAAAAAGACCGACTCAAGCCGGGCATTATCCACGTCTCCGCTTATTGTCCTGAGCTCCTGCATTGTTCCCTGTGCCCTTATAGTACCCAGATCAATAATAGCAATATTGTCACATAAACGCTCCGCTTCTTCCATATAGTGCGTTGTGTAGATAATTGTCATCCCCTCCTTATTCAAATTCTCTATAACATTGAAAATATGGTTCCTGTTCTGGGGATCAACACCTGATGTGGGCTCATCCATTATGAGTATTTTTGGCTTGTGCAGAAGCGAACAGGCAATGTTGATTCTTCGCTTCATACCTCCTGAGAAAGTTTTGATCCTGTCATTCTTCCTGCTTGAAAGACCGACCAGTTCAAGCATTTCAACAGCATTCTCCCTTAGTTCTGATTTTGGAACCCTGTATAAGCTTCCCCAGAAAATCAAATTCTCATATGCTGTCAGATTTTCATAAAGAGCAATTTCCTGGGGTACAACACCCATCATCATTTTGCAATGATCAGGGTTATTGAAAATATTGATCCCGTCGAAATAGATTTTACCGGAATCAGGCTTTAAAAGTGTATTTAAAATATTTACAGTGGTTGATTTCCCGGCTCCGTTAGGGCCAAGTAATCCGAATATCTCTCCTTTGCGGATATTAAAACTGATATCCCTGAGCGACATTATATTACCGTAAGATTTTGAAATTGATTTTACTTCTATCATTAAATCATAAGGCTAACTGAGACCTGTAATCAAAAATACTGTTTGCAACTCAACTAATATAATTAAATACTTTAAAACTATCCATTTAATGACCCGCTATATTTTAGAGGGTCTGAAAGAAGCTTTCAGTGTATTAATTAGCAATATTTATTGCTATTTTAGCAGGGTTGGTATATGAGACTTGCAGTAATATTAATGCATATAATACAAGGTCCATGGAGCAAAAGGAAAATGGCAGCAAAATCATGCTGGATGCTGAAACCGTTAAAGAATTATGGTCCAGAACATACAATACGCAGGGGAAGCCAGATTGGTCGCATATCATGCCATATTACGACGATAACATATATTTCCGGGACTCCATCCAGGAAATACACGGGATAAAGGATTTCAGGGCAATGACCGAGCGATTGACAAAGCGCTCAAAAGACTTGAAAATGAATGTGCTCAGGGCTCTCCGGCAGGATAATATTATTTTTATTGAATGGGAGATGACGATCAGCTTCAAAAAGAATCCGAGTTCAGTAATGTATGGATCAAGTCGCCTTACACTTAATGAGAAAAATAAGATTATTGAGCAAAGGGATTATTTTGACCTGTGGGGAGATATATTTGATAATATACCGCGATTTGGCAAGGCTTACAGGAGATTCATGAAAAGAAAGTTTGGTTAAGATCCTGCTATGAAGAAAAAGACAAAATTTTTCAAATATTTTAAGGAATACCAGTGGTCTAATATCTTTGCCATGATCAGGAACAACCGCCTGGACCCAAAAATTTGCAAGGAGAAATTCAAGAATAAACTTGTTGTTATCACCGGTGCCACCTCGGGCATCGGTTATTATACAGCCCTGAAATATGCCTCCCGGGGCTCAAACCTTCTGTGCATCAATCGCAGCCGGGAGAAATCTGAAGCTTTGCAAAAGGAGGTTGAAAGCAAATATGGAGTAAAATGTGATTACAGGCTGGCTGATCTTAGCAAGCTGAAGGATATTCATCGTGTGGGCGAAGAACTGGCCGCCCTTGATACTGCAATTGACGTTATTATTCATAATGCCGGTATTTACCTTACCAAAAGGGTCTTGACACCGGATAAGCTGGAAAAGGTATTTGTGGTTCAGTATCTTTCTTCGTTTATTATTAATTATTTATTAATGGATAAGCTTAAAGCACAGGATAAGGCCAGGATTATTCTTGTAAATTCCGAAGGGCATCGTTTTGCTGTATGGGGACTGAGACTGGAGGATCTTAACTGGGAAAAACGAAGATATTCAGGTTTGAAAAGTTATGGTTCTGCCAAACTTGCCCAGCTTTTATCCATGCTTGTTTTTAATGATAGTTTTAAAGGTTCAGGTGTAAGTATAAATGCAATGCACCCAGGAGCCGTTAAAACTGAAACGGGACAGGATAACGGTCCCGTTTACCGCTGGTATAAAAAGAATATTCTTGATAAATCTTTAAAATCGCCTGAAATATCTGCCGAAGCCCTTTATTATCTGGGTGTTTCAGAAGAGATTGACAGTCTGAGTGGAAAGTTCTTTAATTTAACTGCAGAAGAGGAACCAACACCACCGGCCCTGGACAGGGAAGTAGCTTACCGTCTCTGGGAAAAAAGCAAGGAGCTGGCCGGGCTTAATAATATTAAAACAGGATCTGATGTCTGAATTAGTATAGTATTTAGTATTAAATGCATTTTATATGGCTGAAAATAAATATGATACCATAGTTGTCGGGGGAGGAATAGCAGGCCTGACATCCTCAGCTTACCTGGCAAGGGGAGGACAAAAAGTTTTGCTTATTGAAAAAAATAAGGAATTGGGAGGACTTGTAAATACCTTTTCCCGCGATGGTTTTCATTTTGACGCAGGGGTAAGGGCTCTTCTTGATGCAGGAATAATCTTACCCATGCTGGAGCAACTGGACATCCATCTGGATTTTGTTAAGAGTCCCGTTTCTCTGGGTGTGGGGGATAATATAATTGATATTGAAAGTATTGAAGATATTGAAAAATACAGGGACCTGCTAAAGAGCTTATATCCCGATAGTGAAAATGATATAGAGGAAGTACTGAAAAGCATCCGCAGGATAATGAAACATATGGATGTGTTATATGGTATTGAAAATCCTGTGTTCAAAGATATTCCGGGAGACAGGAACTTTCTTTTCAAAAAACTATTACCCTGGCTACCCAGGTTTGCTTTTACTGTTGGTAAAATAAACAGGATGAATATGCCTGTTGAAGAGTACCTGAAAGACATAGTGAAAGATACCTCATTACGCGATATAATCTCCCAGCACTTTTTCAAAAATACGCCTGCATTCTTTGCTATGAGCTATTTCTCCCTTTACCTGGATTATTTTTATCCTGTGGGTGGCGTAAAAAAGCTTGCAGATTCAGTTTGCGAAAAGCTGCTTGAATTCGGCGGAGAAATAATAACAGGTGCATTAATAAATGAAGTAAACGCTGTAAAGTGCTATGTTAAAGATGCTAATGGAGTTCAATATAACTATGATAATCTTATCTGGGCCGCTGACTTAAAAACCTTTTATAATATTACAGATTCCGGCGGATTACCTGGCGATATTGCCATAAAGTTTAATGATACAAAAAACAGGATACTGAATAAAAGGGGAGGAGACTCCGTGTTTACTGTATTTATGGAGGTAGATTCTTCCCTGGATAGTTTCAGAAAGATAGCTCATGGTCATTTCTT
>JAWLFR010000067.1:9121-11508 GCA_041685495.1 Bacteroidales bacterium | reverse complement strand
CAGGATACTTAAGAATATAGACTGGAATACCCACTGGGGCTTTGTGCTTAAAAAGACAATAGTGTTTTTCTGGATACCTGCGCAGACCATAAACTTCCTGATGCCCGAGCAGTTCAGGGTGCTTATTGCTGCCATATATGGTATCATACTTGGAATGATACTGGCTTTTGCCTCAAAATCACTTACTGATTTTTAACATGTTTTTAATTGGCCGTAGTTTTTGTATATTTAAGGTCCCAATAAGTCTAAAAAAACAATGAATCTGAATTTAAAATATTTTAAATCAAATAATTACAGTACCCGTTTATTATTACCCGATGTTATTAATATGCTAATTGGCTCTTTAGTATTACTTATGGTAATAGAATAATTTTTTAGCAGGGGCGGTCAGGAAAAACTGCCCCTGCCTGTTTTTTGAACCCTGTATGAAAAATTTATTTTATGAGAAATACACCGATCGATGCCTCGGTAGTTGAGACAAAAATCAGAGAGAGTGGTCTTGCTTCGCTGGATACAGCCAGTATACGTGAGATAGTGAAGCTTGTTAACCAGATTGAAAAAGAGACCGGTGAGAAGTATATCAGGATGGAGATGGGGGTACCCGGACTCCCTTCACCCATGGTTGGGATAAACGCAGAAAAGGCAGCGCTTGATGATGGTGTTACGGCATTATATCCCAATATAGAGGGATTGCCACAGCTGAAGAGCGAGACATCCAGGTTTATAAAGCTGTTCCTTGATATTGATGTTGACCCGACAGGATGTGTGCCTACAGTTGGCTCACTGATGGGTGGAATGGTCAGCTTCCTTGTTGTTAACAGGAATGACAGCTCACGGGAAGGCACCCTTTTTATTGATCCGGGATTTCCCGTGCAGAAGCAGCAGATAAAGATACTCGGACAGGACTACAGGTCCTTTGACGTGTATAATTACAGGGGTAAGAAGCTGGAGAAGAAGCTGGAGTCATACCTGCAGACAGGTAAGGTGTCAAGCATACTGTATTCAAATCCAAATAACCCCTCATGGATCTGTTTCACCGATGAAGAGCTGGAGATAATAGGCAGGCTGGCAACAAAATATGAGGCTGTGGTTATTGAAGACCTGGCATATTTCGGGATGGACTTCCGCAATAATTACGGCCGGCCGGGTAAGCCGCCATACCAGCCGACGGTAGCTAAATACTGTGATAATTATATCATGCTTATATCCAGCTCCAAGGCATTCAGCTATGCAGGCCAGAGGGTGGGTATGATGGTAATATCCGATAAGCTGTATAACAGACGCTATCCGGACCTGCTCAGGTACTATACCTCTGATCTGTTCGGTCATGCCATGGTTTTTGGTGCCCTGTATGCATTATCGGCCGGGGTAACACATACGGCACAGTACGGTCTGCATGCAATGCTTAAAGCTGTTAATGACGGGGAATATAACTATATTGAGGATGTGAAGGAGTACGGAGAGAAAGCCAGGATGATGAAGCAGATGTTTCTTGCCAATGGCTTTGATATTGTTTATGATACCGATATTGACAGGCCTATAGCCGATGGTTTTTATTTCACCATCTCATTCCCGGGGATGAGCAGCGGTCAGTTACTGGAAAAGCTTCTTTATTACGGGGTAAGTGCTATTACACTTAACATAACAGGGAGCGACAGAAAGGAAGGCCTCAGGGCATGTGTGTCGGTGATACCACGCAATATGTTACCGTTGCTGGAAGAGAGACTGCAAAAGTTTTATAATGATTTCAAATAAATGTTTAATAATTTAATATAAAGGAATATGGCCAAACTTAGAGGATCGATAGTTATCGATAATGAAAAATGTAAAGGTTGTGGTATATGTGTTACGGCATGTCCCACTGAGGTTATTGCCATGTCATCAGAGGTCAACAGCAAAGGCTATAATTATGCAGAAGCAGTAAATATGGATGTATGCACAGGTTGTACGAATTGCTCTGTTGTTTGTCCGGATGGCGTGATAACTGTTTACCGGATAAGAGTTTAATTAATAAAAGAATAAAATTTAAATATGGAAAAGGAACTAAGATTAATGAAAGGTAACGAGGCTATTGCTGAAGCGGCAATAAGAGCCGGCACCGATGGCTATTTCGGCTATCCCATAACGCCTCAGAGTGAAGTGCTGGAGTACCTTATGTTAGAGAAGCCCCATGATCGTACGGGGATGGTCGTTCTGCAGGCCGAGAGTGAAGTGGCTGCCATCAATATGGTTTACGGAGGTGCAGGATGCGGCAAAAAAGTGATGACCTCATCTTCCTCGCCGGGTGTATCCCTCAAGCAGGAAGGGATAAGCTATATCGCAGGTGCCGAATTGCCCTGCCTGATAGTTAACGTGGTAAGGGGAGGTCCGGGACTCGGTACCATACA
>JAWLFR010000067.1:0-9021 GCA_041685495.1 Bacteroidales bacterium | reverse complement strand
ATCCCTCAAGCAGGAAGGGATAAGCTATATCGCAGGTGCCGAATTGCCCTGCCTGATAGTTAACGTGGTAAGGGGAGGTCCGGGACTCGGTACCATACAGCCCGGACAGTCAGACTATTTCCAGTCGACCAAGGGCGGAGGCCATGGCGACTATAAGCTGATAGTGCTGGCCCCGGCTTCTGTGCAGGAGATGGCTGATTTTGTTGAGCTGGGTTTTGAGCTGGCATTCAAATACAGGAACCCGGCACTCATACTTTCAGATGGTGCCATAGGACAGATGATGGAGAAGGTATGGCTTAAGCCGCAGAAAGAAAGAGCAAAAGAACTGCCCGGATGGGCTACCACCGGTAAGACCCCCGACAGGGAAAGAAATATTATCACATCTCTGGACCTGGATTCCAATCAGCAGGAGGCTTTTAATATGAAGCTGCAGGATAAGTATCGTGAGATGGAGGAGAAAGAGGTCAGGTTCGAATCATTCCAGTGTGATGATGCAGAATATTTACTTATAGCCTACGGTACCAGTGCAAGGGTGTCACAGAAAGCCATACAGATGGCCAGGGAGGAAGGTATTAAGGTAGGACTGCTGAGACCCATCACCCTGTTCCCCTTTCCCTCGAAAGAGATAGGAAGGCTGGCAGAACAGGTTAAAGGTATGCTTACAGTGGAGATGAGCGCCGGGCAGATGGTGGAAGATGTAAGGCTGTCCGTTAACGGCAAGGTGCCGGTAGAGCACTTCGGCAGGATGGGAGGTATAGTACCCACAGCCGAAGAGATTGTTGAAAATTTGAAAACAAAAATTATTGGAGGGTAAGATAATGGCAGAGAATATTAGTCCAAAAGAAATAATAAAAGAAGAGAATCGCGTTCATAAGAGATCTTCGGTACTGACAGATAAGACGATGCATTACTGCCCGGGTTGCGGTCACGGAACGGCCCATAACATACTGGCAGAGGTGATTGAAGAGATGGGTATACAGCAGGATACCATTGGGGTGACACCTGTTGGCTGCTCCGTCCTTATGTATAACTATATGGATCTTGATATGCAGGAGGCCGCTCACGGTCGCGCCCCGGCACTGGCTACTGCAATAAAAAGGCTGCAGCCCGGGAAATATGTCTTTACCTATCAGGGCGACGGCGACCTGGCGGCTATTGGTACGGCTGAGACCATACACAGCTGCAACAGGGGAGAGAATATCCTCATTATATTCATCAATAACGGTATATACGGTATGACGGGCGGACAGATGGCTCCGACAACCATAGAGGGAATGAAATCATCCACATCACCCTACGGACGTGATATTAAGATGATGGGAAACCCGCTGAAGATGACCGATATAGTGGCTACCCTGCCGGGCACCTACTATGTGACAAGGCAGAGTGTACACAAGCCGGGCAATGTGCGTAAGACAAAGAAAGCAATACGTAAAGCCCTTGAATACCAGAAAAGGGATAAGGGTACATGCTTTATCGAAATTGTATCAAACTGTCCTTCAGGATGGAAGATGACTCCGGTGGATTCAAATGAGTGGATGGAAGACAATATGTTCCCGTTCTATCCGCTGGGCGATTTGAAAGTGCCTGAAGAATAAGAGTTTAATAACGAATGAAAACTGACTAATTATGACAGAAGAAATTATTATAGCCGGATTTGGTGGCCAGGGTGTCCTGTCTATGGGTAAGATAATGGCTTATTCAGGGATAATGCAGGATATGGAAGTAAGCTGGATGCCGTCATACGGCCCGGAAATGAGGGGTGGAACAGCCAATGTAACAGTGATACTTAGCGAGGAAAGGATCAGCAGCCCCATACTCAGGACATTTGACACAGCCATAATACTCAACCAGCAGTCGCTGGATAAATTTGAAGAGGCAGTGAGACCGGGTGGAACCCTTATTTATGACGGTAACGGTATAACAAGACATCCTGAGAGAGATGATATAGACGTATACAGGATTGATGCCACTGATGAGGCATCAAAGATGGAGAGTTCAAAAACATTCAATATGATTGTACTGGGCGGATACCTGAAAATAAAGCCTGTGCTTAAGATGGAGAATGTGCTGACTGGACTCAAAAAATCATTACCCGAGAGGTACCATCACCTTCTGCCCATGAATGAGAAAGCCCTTTCCAGGGGTATGGAGATAATAAAGAAGCTGAATTAACAGATGCGGTAAGGAAGATCCCGGCATTAAGTACGGGATTCTTTACCCCACGACTTTTATCCTGTACACGGTGGCCTGTTAATATGACTGCGGTATAAGTTTTCAGGTTTCTTTGATGTGACTGCGCTGCGGTCTAAGTTTTTGCGGCCTGTTAATATGACTGCGGTATAAGCTTAATAATGTTAATAATGGTATCAACAGCTTTAAGCATAGAGTTTACCGGTATATATTCATGCCTTCCATGGAAGTTATGACCGCCGGTGAAGATATTGGGACAGGGCAGTCCCATATACGACAGCCTTGAACCGTCGGTACCTCCCCTTATCGGCTTAACCAGGGGCTTCACACCTGCCTCCTTCATTGCTTTCTCCGCCAGCTCAACAATATGGTAGTGATCCTCTATCTTTTCCTTCATATTATAGTACTGGTCCTTAATGTTTAGCTTAACACGCCCGCTGCCATATTTTTTATTCATGCTCGCGGCAATATCTTCCAGCATGGTCTTTTTCTCTGTGAACTTTGACCTGTCATGGTCCCTGACAAGATATCTTATACGCGAGTGTTCAACATTACCATCTATATCAATGAGATGGAAGAAACCCTCATATTTCTCAGTATGCTCAGGCCTGGCTTTTTCAGGCAACATGGAGTTGAATTCCCAGGCCAGGTGTATTGAGTTTATCATCTGGTTTTTGGCTGTTCCGGGATGCACATTCCTTCCTGCTATCTCTATAACGGCCATGGCGGCGTTGAAGTTCTCGTATTCCAGCTCGCCTTCTTCACCGCCATCAAGGGTATAGGCAAAACCGGCACCGAAAGCCTCTGTGTCAAACCTGTCTGCTCCCCTTCCTATCTCTTCATCAGGGGTGAAGCCTATCCTTACTTTTCCATGCTCATATTCGGGATGGGCTATCATATATTCAACAGCTGTCAGTATCTCTGCTATGCCTGCCTTATCATCTGAGCCCAGCAGTGTATTGCCATCTGTGGTCAGCAGTTCCTGACCTGTGTATCTTTTCAGTTCAGGAAAATCGGATGGACTGAGCACAATATTATTCTTTTCATCCAGGATAATATCCTCACCGTCATAGTTTGTGACTATACGGGGTTTAACATTCTTTCCGGACATATCCGGACTGGTATCCATATGTGCTATCAGTCCGAGTACAGGCAACTCTTTGCTGCTGTTGGAGGGCAGTGTGGCCATAAGGTAGCCGTTTTCATCGAGGCTTACCTCCTCCAGCCCCATCTCCTCCAGCTCTTTCTTAAGCAGTCCCGCCAGCTCAAGTTGTCCGGCCGTGCTGGGACAGCTATCGGAATTCTCATCCGACTGTGTGTCTATCCCTGCATATCTTATCAGTCTTTCAGTTACTTTCTCCATAATTTATCTGAATAATATATTGCCAAGCAGTACGCGGCCGCTTTTCCAGTAGGCACGGTAGTATGGCGAATCAGTTATATATATCACCTCTCCGCGTCCCATACTTTCACTGGCTATGACAATGGTGTTTTTTACTTTCTCACGGAATTCATGTCCTGCAAAACCTGCCACCGGCTCACTGTCCAGTATATACCCAATATTATTACCGCTGGCCAGGTAGGGGTAATGATTTGATGATCTTCTCATCATAAACCATTCCTTACCCAGACCGAAAGCATAGGGGTGGCTATTGTCAAGGCTTATCCTGTATATGCTTCCCGATGATCTCTCCGTAAGCCTTTCCCTTCTTTTGTTCTCAAACTTTTTCAGGTGTTCGGGATCATCAGTCTTCAGTTTATCTTCTTCTTTCTCCCTCTCTTTCTTCCTTGCTTCCGCCGCCTTATACAGGTTTGTCGACTCATCGGAAGCAAACAGCCTGATGGCGTTTTCGAACAGAGCAAGCCGGCCTCCCTGCTTCACATAATCCTTCAGCTGTTCCTTTTGTTTGGTATATGAGCCTGAAGGAAGCAGCACAACATCGTAATCATCAAGGTCAACGGACGAGAGGTAGTCAGGCCTGATAACGGTAACCGGGTATTCCAGCTCCCTCTCCATGAAAAACCACAGTTCACCGAAGCCGCCAGTGGACACTCCTTCACCTCCTATAAGGGCTATCTCAGGCTTATACTTCAGCACAGCGTAGTTGGAGCCCAGGTCTTTTCCTTTTTCCGCCATACCGCTTTTTACTGCAAAAAGCTTAACACCGGCCTTATTAGCCAGTTCTGTGACCTTCTTATCAAAGCTTTCGTCAATATTCATATTATCACCCCTGGCAATAATAAGGCTGCCCCTGGCAAAATCACTGCTGTCTATGGTGAAGGGCTTGATAAGGCTTCTGACCCTTATCTTTTCCTTAAGCATGTCAGCCATGAACTTCAGCTCATTGAAGCCCTGCCAGTCTGCTATATAGGCATAAGTTTTTGACTCCGGCACTTTGTTGCTGATACCTGCCTCTTCCGGCATTTCACCTGAGGATGGTATATTTTCCTTTATGGCATATGCCTTGACATTGAACAGGTAAGGCATGGCCCATGCAGTAAGGTCATAGTTCAGGGAGTCAGTATATTTTGAATCAGGCTCAAAGAAGACCTTGAAAAGATGTGCCTGTGGCTGTCGTGCGCTGACAAGTATATCACCTTCGGATATTTCTACTTCCCTGTCCTTGTTGGCCAGGTAGTCGAATCCTTTATATGTCTTGCCCTTATTACCGGCCAGGCTGTACCTGATCTGGTTCTTATCAAGCAGATCCATCAGTGCTGCCAGGGCTGATGCTTCATTATCTCCTTTTATTATCACCGACTCATATTCGCATACCGGCTCTGTAAGTCCTGATTTAAAGAACTCATTGAATTCACTAACCAGCTTCTCCCTGTTCTCATAGCTCACCTTTATGGTGGCCATAGAGGCAAGGTAGTGACCTTCAATACGCTGCTCAAGGGTTATGGTGTCGCCTGTTGTTTCCCTTGCCAGTGCCAGTCCGGCATAACCCCCTCCTCCCTGCTCGTAGGTGAAGCCCATGGCTCCGTTGAACAGTGGCCAGGTGTCGCCGAAGCTGGGACAGAAAAGATCAAAGCTTTCCTTTGTGAAATACAGCTTATATGTTTCATCGAAAAGCTCTGCATTGGCCTTGCCTGTAAGCTCATGGAATTTATGCTGCCAGGGCGTTATAACCTCATGCCAGGGATCGGCCCCGGGGGCGAAGAAAAATGTTGAGCCTGATCCCATCTCATGGAAGTCGGCATGCACATGTGGCATATACTTATTATATAAGGCCAGGCGCAGCTGTGTTTCTTTCTGTGTCTGCCATGACCAGTCGCGGTTCAAATCAAAAAGGTAATGGTTGAGCCTTGCACTGGGCCATCCCTGGTGATGCTCCCAGTCGTCCGGACTGGCATTGGGCTGCACCGATTGTGTTTTCCTGTACCGCATGGTGTAGAGGTCGCGGCCATCGGGATTCTGGCAGGGATCGATGACTATAACACATTCCTCCAGCCAGTCGCTTACCCCTTTATATGAACCGCTTACCAGGGTATGCAGTGTTTTGAGTGCTGCTTCCATGCCCACTGACTCGTTGCCGTGTACATTATAGCTCAGCCATACTATAGGCAGCTGCTTACCGCTGCTTTCACCTTCCAGCAGGCCTGTATTAATAAGGTTGTCCTTTCTTATCTGTTCGAGCTTATTAATATTTTCAGTGGAAGACACAAAGACGACACCCAGTTCGCGTCCCTCATAGGTCTTTCCGTATGACAGGTAGCTCACATTATCCGATTCCTCCGCTATATATTTGAAGTAGTCCAGTGCCTGGTGATGTAATGTAAATTCAGTACCCAGTTTGTGGCCAATATATTCACCGGGATTCATAAGGTCTTGTGCTGTAGTGTTTAATAGAGAGATAAATACTATTAATAGTAATGCTGTCCTTTTCATGTGTCCTTGCTTAAAATTAAGAGGCATAAATATAATGCAATATTGATTAATACCCCTTTCTCTGCTTATGTTATTTAAGATGTTTACTATGATGAGACTGTCTTTTTTAACAGGAAAGTATAATAATCTGGTAATTTTATGGATGGAAAGAATTTTTAAATTAGTTAGTTTTACTGCAAAATGAAATAAATTCAAAAAACCTACTGACATGAAAAAAATTGCTGGTGTTCTAATTTTGATAATATTTACCATGTCATGCCTGACAGAGAAGGACCAGGCAGGTTCAGATTTTTCCGGTGTTTCCGATAAGCTTATTCAGGAGCTGACAGAAAAATATGGCCAGGAAGAGAAGGATCGGATTACAAGAGGAGTAAAGCATCTTTCTTCAATCTGGTATGCAGGTGATGGAAATGAAGAGGAATTCAGTGATTTTTGTATGAAGAACTATCTTCCTGCCGGTTCTCAACTGGATAAAGTGCTGGAGATAACAGAATCACAGTATGAGCAAATAAGGGGACATATTAGGGAAATTAACATCAGCCTTGATCTTCCGGTAACAACTCATCAACGTGAATTATTTGAGATTGACAGGTTATTCAGCGGCTCAGGTCCGCAATTTGATCCCTATAAAAACAAACTGGCGTTTGCCCTTGCTCTGAACTTCCCGTATTATTCCCAGGAAGAAAAGGAAGTTTTGGGTGCTCAGTGGAGCAGGAAAAAATGGGCAATGGTACGAGTAGGCGATATGTTTGATCACCGGCATGATCCCTCAATTGAAGTTGATAAGGAGCCACTCCCTGATGATCTTGTTGATTATACAAATCTTTATATAATCTCAATGGATCATATACTGTCCCCTGATATGGAGATCCTGTTTCCTGAAGGGACAAGGCTGAATTGCCACAATGGCCTCAGGGATGAAATAAAAGGACTTTATACAAGGAGTAGTTCACTTGTAAGACAGAGGATGATAAGTGATATTATTATGCATATTATTTACCAGACTATCCCTGAGTGTATGATAGGAGAGACTGACAGGTACTGGGAACCACGGTCAAACACGGTATATAAAAAAGAAGGAGACGAATTTGTAGAGACTGAATTTACCTCTGAACCGGACAGAAGGTATAAAAACCTGCTTTACAGGATGAAGAGAAAAATGGCAGATGATGAACTTTACCCTGAAGGCTCAACATATATTACCCGGACATTCGATAGCCGGCAATTGAGCGAAGAAAGGATTGTCGGACTGCTTGAATCGGTTGTCGGAGCACCCGAAATGACTGATGTTGTGGCTATCCTTAAGAAAAGACTTGGTCGTGAGCTGGAGCCTTTTGATATCTATTACCCGGGGTTCCAGAGTCAGTCAAATTATAATATGGATAAGCTGGATAATATTTTGCGCGAGAAATACCCTGATCCGCTGGCCTTCCAGAATGATATCCCGAATATATTGAGAAGAATAGGATTTGAGCCTGAAATGGCTGATTTCCTTGGAAATCATGTAATAGTAGATCCCGTGCCATCAGGCGGTCATGCCAACGGACCTCAGATGAAAGGTGCAAAGGCTCACCTAAGAACAAGATTCGAACCTTACGGATTGAATTATAAAGGTTACAGGATAGGGATGCATGAAATCGGACATACGATAGAACAGAATATATCAATGTATATGACCGATCACTATTTCCTCAAAGGGATACCGAGCAGTCCGTTTACCGAATGCATGGCAGACCTGATTGCCTACCGTGATGTTGTAGGCCTGGGTGTAAGCCCGGAATATTCATCCGAAGAGAAAGAAATGAATGCTCTTGCAGCTTTCTGGTTCGTGTGCGAAATGGGAGCCGATGCCCTTCATGAAATACGTATGTGGCACTGGATTTATGATAATCCGGATGCAACAGTCGGGGATATAAAAAGTGCAACTATAAGTACAGCCAATGAAATCTGGAATGAATACTTCGCGGATGTATTCGGAGTCAGTGATATCCCGATTTTTTCAATTTACAATCATTTTATTAACGGCAGTCTGTATCTGCATAGTTATCCTCTTGGAAATATAATCCTGATGCAGCTTGAAGAATATTTCGGGGGAAAGGATTTTGCAGAAGAGATGGTTAGAATGTGCACCATAGGCAAACTTACTCCTGACCTCTGGATGATGGAAGCTACGGGTGAACCCCTTAGTTCCGAACCAATGTTAAGAGCAGTAGAAAGGGCAATTAAGAATTATGAATAAAAAAGCCTGCTGTGCATCATTGGTTTTTATATTATATTTAAGTCGAAGGACAGAAGCAAAATGAGCTGCCTGTCCGGTACATAATCCTAAAAAACTCAATTATGGTGAAGCGATTGTTTTTATTGTTTTTTATTACACTTTTATTTATTCAATTAAATATCAGGGCGCAGGATGATAGCCCTGTAGTTAATTCATGGAAAGAATATTCATCAAATCATAAATCCTCATTATTTGCAGGCTTGAAATGGGACCTGCTGGGTCCCGTTGTAAATTCAGGCAGGGTGGAGACTTTAGCTGTTCACCCGCTGAAAAAAGGAACAATATATGCCGGTTTTGGTTCAGGCAACCTGTGGAAGACCGTAAATCACGGGTTTTCATGGGAGCCGGTCTTTGATAACAGGGCCGGCTACAGTATAGGTGATGTATGCCTTGCACCCTCAGATCCTGAAATAGTGTACCTTGGTACCGGTGAAAACCTGAGGGCCAGGCGCGGACATACATTTGCAGGTGCAGGTGTATACCGCTCCCTTAACGGGGCAGAGACATGGGAGTATATCGGACTGGCCAACACACATCATATAGGAAGAGTAGCCGTTCACCCTGAAAATCCTGATATAGTATTTGTTGCAGCACTGGGATCATTCTATTCCCCAAATACATCCAGGGGATTATACAGGAGTATGGATGGCGGTAAAAA
>JAWLFR010000208.1:0-2789 GCA_041685495.1 Bacteroidales bacterium | reverse complement strand
TGCAGAACACCCTGGGCATGATATGCGATCCGGTGGCCGACAGGGTGGAAGTTCCCTGTCTGGGTAAAAATATCATGGCAGGCTCGTGCAGCACCATACCCGGCGTGATTATACCCTCGGCGCGGGCAGCCCGACGCTCAGATGACGATATGGTCAGGGCACTGCTGGCTGCCGGCATAACGGGTGTTTTTATAGCCCTTGAAGGTGGCTTTGCCGCCGAAGAGGGAGGCTGTCAGTATGAGTGCGGTGCCGCCTCAGGCATGGCAGCAGCCGCACTGGTGGAGATGATGGGCGGTAAAGCCGCCACGGCTCTCAATGCTGCCTCCATGGCCCTGCAGAACACCCTGGGCATGATATGCGATCCGGTGGCCGACAGGGTGGAAGTTCCCTGTCTGGGTAAAAATATCATGGCAGCGCTCAATGCACTGGCAGCAGCCAATATGACCATTGCCGGCTATGACCATGTGATACCGCTGGATGAGGTGATCTTAACCATGCAGCAGGTGGGTACGGATATGAACAGTAAGTACAGATGCACATGCAAGGGAGGGCTGTCGGTAACGCCCACGGCACTGCGTATACATAAAGATATGTCAAAATAATCCCTTAAAAAATTTGCTCCCGTCAACTTCCATAACGTAAATTTGTTTTAATTAGCAGAGAAAATGCAGGCTGGTTATATTTTTATAACAGCTAAGAGGTGTGAAATTATGTTAGTTAATAGGATATGAATATTTGTTTTATCATTAATTTATGGGAGAAGCTTGATCCTGAGGAGGACTCAACGCTCAGGCTGATCCATGAGTCGGTAACACGTAACCATAACGTGGGCATACTGTACCCGCATAACCTTACAATAAGGCAGTCGCAGACACTGGGCTTTGTAAGGAAGATAAAGAAGCAGGATAAGTATTCATCCAGCATGACGGTGTTCCATAAGAAGGTTGTGTTTACCGAGCAGCTGCTGCCGCTGTCGGGATTCGATGTTATCTTCGTGCGCAATAACCCGCCCATTGACCCGGTGATGCTTAACTTCCTGGATTCGGTAAAGGACGACACCTTTATAATAAACGATATTGACGGTCTCAGGAAAGCCAATAACAAACTGTATCCCGCCTCCTTCCATGATCCGGATAACGAGATAATACCCGTTACCTACGTGTCGAAGAGCAAGACGGTGCTTAAGAAAGCCATACAGGATTCGCCAAAGGACAGGATGATACTGAAGCCCTATGATGGTTATGGCGGACAGGGTGTCATAGTGCTTGAGAAATCGGCACTGCAGAATATCAACTCGCTGCTCGACTTTTACATATCGGGAACCAAAGAGGGTAACTACGTTATCATACAGGAGTTTATCGAGGGTGCCGAACAGGGTGATGTGAGGGTGCTGATGCTTAACGGCGAGCCCCTGGGCGCCTATAAGCGCATACCTGCCACCGATGATATACGTTCCAATATAAAGGCCGGCGGCTCTGCCAGAAAGCATGTCCTGAGCAAGGCGGAGAAGAATATATGTCGCAAAATAGGTCCGAGGCTGGTGTCTGACGGACTGTATTTTGTTGGACTGGACATAATAAACGGCAAGCTGATAGAGATAAACGTATGCAGTCCGGGTGGCATCACACGCATCAATAAGTTCAACCGCACAAAGCTGCAGAAGACCATTATCGATTATATAGAAGATGTGATACATACCAAGGAGACGGCCATAGAGAGGAAGAAACATTTTAAGCGCCTTATCGATGAAGCCTGATCTGACGGTCGATGCCGTGATATCGCAGATAGAGGCGGGACGGCCAGTCGAGACACTGACGGCCTGCGGATGTTTCTATATACGCATAGAAGAATATGTGCCCTTTGCCTGCTTCTCCATTCATAACGGTCACCGCATGAGACCCGAGCTGGAGAAGAAATGCCTGCTGAGCGGGCATGAGAGGTGGCAGGAAGAGGATCCCCATACCCTGGATATGATATACTCACTGCCCGTGGTGGTATCGGCCATGGACAGCAGGTACGAATATGACCTTAACAGGGAAGCGGAGAATGCCATATACGAAAAGGCATGGGGCAGGAAGGTGTGGAAGAGGCCGCTGACGGACAGGCAGAGGAAGGAGAGCATCGACAGGCACGCCGACTTCTACCGTATAGTGCACAGCCTTATCTCCGTGCTGGAGAAGAAGTTCGGCTCACTGCTGGTGTTTGACATTCATTCCTTTAACTACCGCAGACTGGAAAAGGAGGCACCTGTCTTTAACCTGGGCACGGAGAAGATAGTCAATCCCGTCTACCGTAAATATATAGACCACTGGCTGGCACAGCTGCGTAAGTTCAGGCTTTCCAATATCGACGTCACGGTAGGAGAGAACGATGTGTTCAAGGGTAATGGCTACCTGCTCTCATATATAGGCACCCATTTCAGCAACACCCTGGTGCTGGCCACCGAGGTTAAAAAGATATACTGCAACGAAGAGAGCGGCGAGACATACCCCATGATAATAGATGAGCTGGCGGAGCATTTTAAGAAAGGGATACTTAGCACCGCCTCCTACTTCACCAAAAACAGCAGCTCCATGGTTTTTGTGAAGAATAACAAGCTGCTGTCCTCCGAGCCGGAGAAGCAGCTGCTGAAGGTTGACCGGCGGCTGTTCCGCATAGCCCGTTCCTTCGAGATACTCAACTATGTCAATCCCACCAACATAGAGCAGGCGCGCAGGGAATTCTTTAAATCGGGATATAAGCGCAATCCGGAATTCAGGTACCGCCAGCTGTCCATCGATCCCTTTGAT
>JAWLFR010000207.1:0-2798 GCA_041685495.1 Bacteroidales bacterium | reverse complement strand
TCCTGGTTGAACTTAATGTCTGTTATCTTAAATTCCGTTCCGTCGCCCTGTTTCATCATGTCTTTATATACAATGGTCATGGGGTACCATCTGCCGTCAACCCTGCTTATATCACTCATTACCGATCGTTTGAGCAGCTGGCCGCTTTTGGCATATAACTCCTCTTTAAGTGGTACATACCTTTCGGTGTCTATCCATATTTTGCGCCTTGCATAGGCAATATCCGTCACCGTGGCTTCTAATTCGAGCACCCATGCCGGCCTGCCGTTAATCTCTTCGTTGCCGGTCAGCTCTGCAGAATACACATCAGTCAGCTTCCTGTCGTCCATCATATCTTCATAGGACAGGTCTGAGCCCATAACCGACTGCCGCAGCATATGTCCGGATATCTGTATTGTCCTGTCGGTGGAGGGGGAGTATATCCATAACTGGTCTTCCAGCTTAAGCATCTTGGTCCCTTCCTCACGCGGGGGGGAGAGGTATTCTGTGAATGATTTTTTGTCGCCCACGGTATATGACACTGATGTTATCGTTCTGCTGGCACGCCGACCGTGTATGGTCATCTGCGACTCAACTACCTGGTTCTCCGCTGACATGTTTTTATCAACCCTGTCGATAATCTCATCTGCTGTGGGCTGGGCATATGAGGATACGGAGAATACTGCTAATAATATGATTATAATTTTTTTCATCTTTATTGGATCTTATTTAATTTAACCTTCATGTCTGTTTATACATCTTAAGTTTCGTTCAGTTTGTTCATAAGATTGCTCCGTCGTTTCACTGAATGTATTATAAACAGTGATGGCAGGCACATCCTTATGTTTCCAGTTCCTTAAACAGCTGTGCCGTTTTTCGTTTATATATGCCTATCCCTGCAAGCATAGTGCCGGCGACGGTTGACAGCACACCGGGAATGAATCCAATATAGAAATCGGGGGGTGTGATCCTGGCCCTGACAACATCAGGCATCATTACCCCGGTGGTGGCATTTTTTGTGAACTCACTTATATCCAGTCCGTATGTCTGCATCAGCCATGACAGGCCGAGACCTAATGCTGTTCCGATGATGGTGCCGGCAAAGCCTATCATTAGAGACTCGTAGATCATGGTTCTGTAGATATGTCCTTTCTCTTCTCCTATCGCCAGCCTGATACCAATCTCGCCGTAGCGGCGCAATCCGCCCAGCAGGCCTGCATTCCACAGTACCAGGGACATGGCCACAATAAATATAAAGGTGATGATGGCTCCCATGCTTTTTGACATATCTACATATATTGACAGTCCTTCCTGGTCTCTCAGGCGCAGCATCATAGGTGCATATTCATCATTTTCATTGGTGTATTTGTCCTCAAACTTCTCCACAACAGGGGCGGCAGTCTCATCTTCGTAATAACCCGAGCCAAAAAAGCCCAGTATCTCACCTGCAGCATCATCCATATTAAGTGCATGCTGCACATCCTGCAGGTCGGCAATAACTGTGCCCCTGTCCATTCCTGTATTCCCGAAGCGCACTGTTCCTGACACCCTGAAATTATAGATGGCCATGCCTCCGTTCATTGTTGATCCTATAAGGGTTACATCTTTACCCGGACCGGTATCGAGCTTACGGGAGAAGTTCTCGCTGAGCAGCACCTCGCCCCGTGAGTCTGGCATACTGCCCCTGACCAGGGATCTTTCCAGGTTAAGCCGCCGGGCTTCGTCCGAGTCGGGGGAGAAAAGATCCAGTCCTATGCCCATGGCCGGTCCCTGACTTTTTGTTTCTCCGTTCTCATCAGGCACATCTATCAGTCCGCCAAATTTGATGCGACTTACCCACTCCATATCCGGGAAGTCGGTTCTGAGATTCTCTTTTAGTTCACTCACATCTGTAAGTGCCAGGTCGTTGGGTGCCTGGGACATATTATCAGCATAGGCCTGTGTCATTACCTTAACATGTCCGGTATTGAAACGAGCTGTCTGCTCTATCATATCCACCATTATGCCATTGATGTAGCCGCGCATAAACACGGCCAGCATGACACCTATGGCTACCACTATCAGGGGAAGCAGGCTCCTGCTTTTATCCCGTAACAATCCTTTCAGTAAAAATTTTATCATTGTAATTTCCCCCTTAAAGCTTCCGTTGGATTCATTTTTGCTATTTTTCTTGAAGGCCAGTAGCTGACTATTGTTGTGGCCACCAGCACCAGTATGGTAGTTCCGGCTACCAGGCCGAGGCTGTATACCGGGTACATAGTCTCTGCCATGGCAAAGCCGTAATCAGCAGAGGAGATGCCCAGTGATATACCCTTGTTGGCAAACCATATAAGGAAGGGTATGCCGTAAACTGCCCCCACAAGTGCCGCGAGTATGGCGTACATAGCGCCTTCAACGGTAAATAGTCCCACCACTCCGCGCCGTGTATAGCCAAGGGCGATATATGTACCTATCTCTTTCTGCCGCCTGAAAATGGATAGCACCTGTGTGTCGAAGATAGCCAGCAGCGCCAGTATCAGCAAAATGATATAGAATATTGACTGTCCCGCCGACTTTGTCTTTATCATCTCCTCTATATCGCTTACCAGTTCTTCGAATGTCATCAGCTTCCATTCTCCTGTATCCTGCCTTGCCTTTTCCCTGTCGCGGAAAGTCAGTGTTGTAGCCTCGCCAGGCATTAGCAGCATCGATTGCAGGCTGTCGAGCGGTATCCACACCTGCCCACCATCTACTGTGGGCACATTGGTGGTGAAGATGCCGCTTATGTATATTTCTGCAGCATCAAAGGTGCCGTTTGCATCTCGCCAGCGCATTGTTAC
>JAWLFR010000206.1:0-2815 GCA_041685495.1 Bacteroidales bacterium | reverse complement strand
ACTTGTGGATATGCTGATGTTTAATATTTCAGCTATCTCCCTGTGCTTATATTGCTCGAGCGCATGCAGCACCACCACCGTCCGGCATGCTGCCGGCAACTCCTTTATTGCCTTATGGACGAACACCGGGTCGATATCTTCGTCAATTTCAGTTATATCACCTTCGGCAGCTGGAATATGTTCTTCTATATCCTCGAACTGTACTTTATTTCCCCTTACCCTTGAGATGCAGTTATTTATCACTATCCTTTTGAGCCAGCTGCCAAATGATTTTTTGTCCTCAAGATCAGATAGCCTGGTAAAAGCTGTGATAAATGACTCCTGCAGCATATCTTCTGCATCCATCTTATTATCAAGTATTCTTATGGCAATATTATACATTGCTTTAGAGTATTTTTTATACAGTTTAAACTGGGATTTAATGTCTCCTTTAATGCAACTGTCTATTAGTTCTGTATTTATCCCGGTGTTTTCCATTGGCATTTGTCTTAATGACGCAGTTTATTATCTAAGGTTGTAAAAATATCGATGTTTTTTGTGGCAGGAAGATCTTTTTTTGAATCGTCAGATTTTGTATCTGTTGCCGCTATTCTCCATTATAAGCAATACCTTATCATTCATGTTAAGACGGGGGCTCAGAAGTATTGATTTCTGGCCTGCAGAGGAAGATAAAGCGGGAGAAAAAATTCGGTAGCGGCTTTATTCAGTGAGCCTGATGGCAAATAGCTGAGATTAATACCTGTGTTACGCCTCAGAAATAGAATCTTTGTTAATTAACTATAAAACATATTGAGAGAAGTCTGTATTAAGATTTACTTTTAATATGTTTGTTTACAAATCAAAATACCCAATTAATTATGAAAAGAATCTTATTTGTTTTATTTGCAATTATCCCGCTTGTTCTGACCGGACAGAAAAAGCCGCTGGAACATTCTGTGTATGACGAGTGGAAAAGCCTCAGCAGCTCACAGATAACGGGTGATGGCAGGTATATAAGTTATGAAATTAATCCTCAGGAGGGGGATGGCATGCTGTTTCTTTACAACAGGAAAGATGAAAGCCGGCAATCGTTTGAAAGGGGTGATAATGCTTCATTCTCGCCGGACAATAACTATTTTGTCTATAAGATAGTGCCTCCTTACAGTGAGACCAGGCAGGCAAAGAAGGATAAGAAGAAACCCGATGAGATGCCAAAGGATGACCTGGGAATACAGGTTCTTGGCATTGATGGTTCAATGATCACTGAAAGGGTGAAATCCTTTAAGCTGCCTTCGGATGAAGGCGACTGGATGGCTTATCTGAAAGAGAAGCCTCTGCCGGAGAAAAAGAAAAAGGAAGACGAAGAAGCTGAAGAGAAAAAAGAAGAGGAAAAGAAAGAAGCTCCTGCGAACGGACCTAAGGGAAGAAAGAATAATGGTGCTGAAGGCACTGAACTTGTGATCATCAACCCTGTTGAGGCAGCTCAGTATAGTTTTAATGATGTTGTCGATTATGAAGTAGCCGCTGAAGGCACTGTTATTTCATATGTGCAGGTTGAGAAAGATACTGCAGATATAAAGACTTATACGGTATCAGTATTCAATACCGGGAAAGAAGAGAGCCTGGAGATATTCAAGGGAGAGGGTAGCCTTAAGAATCTGGTAGTTTATAAGGACGGTAGCCAGGTGTCTTTTGTATATACATCCGATACCTCGGATGTAAAAGTATATGACCTTTACCTTTGGAACGGTGGAGAGAGTACAGAGGTAGTGAATACAGCTACTGCAGGTATGCCGGATGGATGGTCTGTTAGTGAGAACGGGAACCTTTCATTTTCTGATTCAGGAGAGAGGCTGTTTTTCGGAACGGCAGAAAAGCCGGAAGAGGAGCCTGAAGACACCCTGCTGGCCGATGAGAAATACAGGCTTGATATATGGAGCTGGCATGACCCTGTCCTGCAGCCGCAGCAGAAGGTGCAATTAAAGCGCGAGAAGGACAGGACTTATGATGCTGTATACCATATAGATGAGGGGGAGATGGTACAGCTGGCTACAGAGGATATACCTTCAGTCAGGTATTTTAACGATAAGGACGGCGACCGTGCCATAGGGGTGTCAAACCTCAAATACCGGAAGTTCAGCTCATGGGATGCTAACAGGTATGCCGATTATCACCTTATTGATGTAAATACAGGCGAGAGTGAGCTTATTCTGGAAAAAGCAGCCTCCTCAGTTGAATTTTCACCCTCCGGTGAAAAGATGCTTTTCTGGAGTATAGACAGTAAGAGCTGGAAAGCACGCAGCACTGAAGGCGGTGATGTTACGGACCTTACATCAGGACTTGATGTGATGTTTCATAACGAGCTGCATGACAGTCCGAGCGAACCAGGGGCATACGGTGTCATTGACAAGTGGGTGGAAGGAGAGAAGTACGTGCTTATTTATGACCGTTATGATATATGGAAGTTTGATGTGAGTGGTTCTGAAGAGCCAGTGATGGTGACCGGTGGTTATGGCAGAAAAGAGAACATTAACTTCCGTTATACCAGCCTTAACCCCGGAGGACGCTACAGGGCCTATACCGGAGGCGGTGATGAGAGTGAATACCTGGAAAAAAAGGAAAAGATATACCTGACAGCCTTTGATGAGAAGACAAAGGATGCCGGCTTGTTTATTACACGTATAGACAGGACGGGTGCGCCGGAGAAGATAATAATGCAGCCTTATTCCTTCAGGTCTTTCACCAAAGCAGAGGATGAGGATGTAATAATATACCAGAAGGGATCGTTCGAGGAATATCCTGAGTTATATGTCAGCGACCTCAAATTCTCAGACCC
>JAWLFR010000205.1:0-2865 GCA_041685495.1 Bacteroidales bacterium | reverse complement strand
ACGGGCATGGTTTATACAAGAGGCGAGATGGAACAGATTGCCAGGGTGGTGGAAAAGCATGAAGGTCTGTTTGTTATATCAGATGAGATATATGAACACATAACTTTCTCAGGCAGGCATGAAAGCATGGCTTCTTTTGATTTTATCTACGACAGGGTTATTACCGTTAATGGTGTTTCCAAGGGTTATGCCATGACAGGCTGGCGGATAGGTTATATTGGTGCGCCCCTGTGGATTGCAAAAGCTGTTAATAAGCTGCAGGGCCAGTTTACTTCAGGAGTATCATCAATAGCACAGAGGGCAGCACTGGCAGCTATCACATCAGTAAGCGATTCAAAGGAGAAAATGAGGGATGCCTTCCTTAAGAGGAGGGACCTGGTATGCGGACTCTTAAAAGAGATAGATGGTTTTGAACTCAGTATCCCTGACGGAGCTTTCTATGTTTTTCCTGATGTCAGCAGCCTCTTTGGCAAAAGTGACGGTGAAAATGTTATTTCCGATTCCACCGACCTGGCAATGTATATTCTTGAGAAAGGACATGTGGCTGTTGTTGGCGGTGCCGGTTTCGGCGCCCCGGACTGTCTCAGGGTATCATATGCCGCATCCGAAGATGAACTGGTGGAAGCCTGCAGGAGGATAAAGGAAGCGGTGGAGAAGCTCAGCTAGAGTGATTTTCTGCAGCCGTGGGTGACAGCTTATCCCCTGGAGCTTATAACAGCCTGGTTTATTGCAGGTAAAGTAAGATCCTGACTTCTTTCGTGGATGATCAGTATTTATTATAGGATATAAGCTCAGAGGGCTCCTTGCGTTTTTTCTGCCTGTATCCCTTTGACGGATATCCTATGGTAATAACCAGTTCGGCCCGCTTATTATCTGGTACCTGCAGTACTCTTTTTACCTTCTTTTCGTCAAACCAGCCCAGGATACATGTGCCCAGGCCTTCTGCAGTTGCCTGCAGGCATATATTTTCCGCGGCAATGCCTGTATCAATAACAGAGTAATCCTTGTTCTTTATTGAACCGCCTATCTGCGATATGAGCTTTGGTTTCTCCCTTATGATAACAAGCAGTACCGGGGCCTGGTCAATAAACCTGTTAAAGCCCAGTTCCTTTGCCGAAGTGGCCTCGGCTACTGTTTTACGCATGCCTGGATCGTTGACAACGATAAATTTCCAGGGCTGGGAATTACAGGCTGAGGGGGCCAGCCTGCCTGCTTCCAGTATCCTGTCAAGCTTCTCCTGCTCAACCTCCCTGTCGAGGTACCCGCGGTCACTCTGCCGCCTCCTTATAAGCTCCAGCATCATTTCTCCTGAGATCATATATTGTTAGGTCTTATTTTTAAAAATCAAAGTTGTAAATTAAATCCAAATTTAATAAATCCTTTATAACCAAATCCTGCCTCAACAAAAACACCCGCTATTCCACCGAACCTTATTCCAACTGCATTCAGCTGGTATGCCAGAAGGATATCCTGCTCAGATTCAGTGTAAGAAGGTATCTCATTCCTTTCATTCTTAAATGTTACACCCAGGGCTCCACCCGAGTAGACCTGGAACCGTCTCTTAAGCACATAGCGGTAGTCAATCTCAAAAGCGCCGGTGTAATAATCGTTATAATACCGTCCCGCACCGCTGGCATCTATCTGTATGTCCCCGGTCAACCTTTCCAGTCCGGCCGTCCACCCAAGCGACAGCTTCCCGGAAGGAAAATATCTGTAGGTAATGAAAATTGCCCCTGTTTGTGTTTCAATGTTTTTGGATATCGTTCCGTTTATCTGCTGATCGCTGAGAATGTCAGTGCTTACAGCATCAAAAACATTACTTGAATATACACCTGCCGAAATATTAAAGCCATGCTTCTGTAACTGGGCATATGAGCCCGGCAAGGCCATAACCATTATTATTAAACTAATTATGTATTTGCGCATAACTGAAATTTTTATGGTATCTGCACCGGTTAGACCATTCAATCAGGATTTTATATACATGTAAATATAATGTATTATTATACAAAGATTAATTAATTTTACTAACTGAGATTTTATTATTTATTTCTTACAGACAGGGCTATGAAAAAAAAACACTTACTTATACTCTTATCATTATTGTTAATTATAAATGGCTGTACACAGAACAGGGGCAGCGAGTATAAGCTTTACTTTCTTGGTGGCCAGTCAAATATGGAAGGCTACGGTTATGTGGAGGAGCTGCCGGCTGATCTCAATAAAACATTCACGGGCAGCTATATCTATCACGCTAACCCTACCCCGGATGATTCTCTGCCTGAAGGTAAAGGATTGTGGACACTGCTTAAGCCCGGACATGGTGTCGGCTTCAGCACGGACGGCAAAATAAATAACTATTCTGACAGGTTCGGTTGTGAATTGACTTTTGCCGCTAAGATGAGTGAACTGGATCCCGGATCAAAAATAGCCATATTAAAATACTCACTCGGCGGTACTTCCATTGATAAGGAAGCAGCAAGGAATTTCGGCAGCTGGGATCCGTATTATAAGGATGGTGAAGGTATCAACCAGTATGATCATTTCCTGGCTGCAGTGAAGAATGCACTTGGTGTGGAGGATATAGATGGTGACGGCAGGAAGGATAAATTAATACCTTCAGGAATAATATGGATGCAGGGTGAGAGTGATGCTGATGTTACCGCGGATATTGCACAGCGTTATTATGGTAACCTTAAAGGGCTGGTGAGCCTGATGAGGGAAGCCCTCGGCAGCAATGATATACCGGTGGTTATTGGCAGAATATCCGATTCAGGCAATGATCCTTCAGGAATGGTATGGGAGCATGGTGCGATAGTCAGGGCCGCCCAGCATAAGCTTGTGAACGAAGACCCCAATGCAGCC
>JAWLFR010000204.1:0-2870 GCA_041685495.1 Bacteroidales bacterium | reverse complement strand
AAGGATTAGCATCGGAATGATTCTAATAGACTTTATCATAACTTATTTTTTTTATTGTTCATATGAGTTAGTGAGAATTTGTTTGCTTAAACAAAACTTACATGTAAAATGTTTGAGGTCATATTATATTATTGGTGAAAAAGGTTAATTACTTATCTATAAACCTGTTTTTCTGACTACTGTACGGAATGTCCTCAGCAGAATGAGAAAGTCCAGTCGCAGGGACCAGTTATCAATATAAGCAAGATCCATCTCCATCCATTCCTCAAATTTTATGCTGTTCCTCTCAGGTTTTATCTGCCAGAAGCATGAGAGTCCCGGCTTAACCGAAAGTCGCCTTAACTGCCAGCGCTTATATTGCTTAGTTTCACTCGGCAAGGGAGGTCTGGGTCCTATAAGCGACATTTCCCCTTTAAGTATATTCAGTAGCTGCGGAAACTCATCAAAACCTGTCTTTCTCAGGAATCTGCCAATCCTGGTGATCCTGGGATCATTCTCTATTTTAAAAACAGGCCCGTCAACTTCATTCTGTTCTTCAATCGCCTTGCGCAGCTCCTCGGCGTTTTGAACCATCGTCCTGAATTTATACAGCATAAATTTTCTCCCTCTCAAACCTACACGCTCCTGCATGAATATTACCGGCCCTTTAGAGTCAAGCCTGATAAGGGCGGACAAAAATAAAAGAAAAGGAGCCAGGATAATTAGCATGGTGAGGGAAATTATTATGTCAATAAACCTTTTTAAGCTAATTGAAATGAAATTAAAGGGTACATTAATAAATGTCAGGAAATATTTATTGGCAAAAGTGGTTTTGATGCCATTATGTATACTTTTAATATCCCGGTCTGTTTGTAGCCTGAATGTCACGCCAAGCTCTTCACATGACCTGATGACCTTTCTTATTTCCTTTGGTTTTACCTTCTTTTTGTAGTACAGAACTTCGTCAATAAGATCCTTCTCCATTAAGTCATCAAGCACTTTGATATGCTCCCCCGGGAACATAATAATTTTTTCCTCCCATTTCTGCGTCAGGAGTTCCGATTCTGTGAAGATTGCAAATACCCTGTAACCCCATTCCTTCCTTAGTATTAAACTATTGATAAAATCATAAGCAGATTCATCAGCTATTATTACAATATTTCTGTAATTATAACCTTTTGATCTGTAGTGTTTAAAAACAATATACTCAAGTAGTCGTACGGTAAAAAGCAGGAAAAACCCGGTAATACTCACAGTCAGCAGAAATATATAGGTAGGGTCACTAACCTTAAATATTAAGTATGCTAAAGACAGTAAAATAGCAAAAAACAAGCCCGACTGCAGATATTCCATAAACAGGATACTGTACCTTTTAGTCCTTGGTATCTCTGTAATCTTTATCAGGTACAGTATTATGAGCCATAGGGGCATGAATACCAGATAAAGATTCAGAACTACACTGTCATTGAAGAATAAGCCTGAATCAAAGCCGGATAGAATAGCAAAGGAAATCTGGAATGATAGAGTAATAGTAATAATATCAGTTAATCCCAGAAACAGGTTAAGGAAATATCCCTTTTTCAGGAAAGGTATTATACCTGATTTATTTAATCTTTTAAATATGTCAGCCTGCATGTGCTAATTTAATTTTAAGTCGGGTTAATTGCTTTCAGGAGAGTGAGGAACTATTATTAACTCAGGGTCTTTAATCAGGAAAGTGTGTAATTATTATTAAACCCAGGGTCTTTAATGGCAGAGAAATAGATTCTTCCATTTATTTCTGTCATATCAATTACATTAAAACCTGTTTTCCTGAATAATGTTTCTGCATCAGCCCTGGTCAGGTTCTGGTATAAGCTTATTCTTAACCTGTTATACAGCTTATCGATAATACCCAGCAAATTACCTGACCCATTATGGTTCTTTCCCGGCATTTCTTCATATTCAAATAAATACTTGTGGTAATCCGGATTGCCTGAGAACCTTGATGTCGGTGTTTCAAAACAACCCGTAAAATAACATCCATCCGGGATATTGGAATGTATGCTGTTAAGATAGGATTCAATATTTCTTCTTCTTGCAAGATTTTGAACATCAACTACCATCTCAATGTCATGAAGATCTTCTTTCTTAAAGAAATAATGATTGGACGAGAGAAGGACAATGCTTTTTTTTAAGCTGTTCAGATTAAAATTATAAAGGTAATCGTACAGCTCACAATGCCCGTATCTGTACAGCTTGTTTGAAAGCTCACTGTTCGTGTCCTGATAGTTTTTGTCCCGTTTTATAAGACTGCTTTTTTGTTCTTTTCTCCGGTCTGTCGGGGTTTCTGTAGTATGTAGATATTGTTCCATAGGATTTTCATTTTTCTGGTTGTTTATTCGCCTGTAATAACAAATGATATGGAACTTAGTTTAAGGGTAAATGCAATAATTATTGCCAGGATAAGCTAAAAGAATAACTGATTTGACCCGTTCATCCAACGATGGTACAGTTTGGTGTATGATAAGAGGCTGTTTGTAAAATATGCGCCACTGATCTGGTCTCTATTGAATTATCCCTGCAACAAATTTAAGTTCATTCGCTACTTAGACTCCCGGCCTGCTTTTATCCACGCTCAATGCTACTGGTAGTGGTGGGAACAGTCCATCAGTCTTTCAAAGGATCATCCGTTTTACGTCCGGCTGTCTCAATAAAGACCCTGAAAAGCCTTCGAAAGACTCTTTTGCCGAAAAGGCGTTCGGGATGAAATTGCACACCAAGAAAAAAAGGATGCCCGGGCTTTTCAATAGCCTGGACTACCCCGTTTGGTTCACGTGCGGTAACAATAAGATCTTCTCCTACTTTGTCGATTGACCTTTTATGAATGGAATTAACCATTAACTCTTTCT
>JAWLFR010000203.1:0-2884 GCA_041685495.1 Bacteroidales bacterium | reverse complement strand
GCTGAAAAGAAAACAAAAAAATGATAATTATAGTGTTTGGTTTACCGGGAACAGGAAAGTCGTACCTGGCCAGGAGGCTGGCCGACACGACAGGGGCTGCTTATTTCAATACTGATATTGTCCGTAAGGAGATGGGTAAACAGGGACAATATGATGCTGAGACAAATAGCATGATATACGAACAGTTACTGAGAAAGGTTATGGAGGCTGTGCGGGACACAGATGATGTGGTGGTTGATGGCACATTCCGTAAAGAGCATTACAGGGATATGTTTAAAGAAGGAGCACGGCGACTGGGTGAAAGGGTGGTTTTTGTTGAAATGAAGGCTGCCGGTGAGACGGTAAAGGAGCGCATGAAGGAGGATCGCCGGTACAGCGAGGCAGGTTATGATGAGTATATAATGATAAAGGATAAATTCGAAGATATGAAAGAAGAGCATCCGGTTCTCTGGTCTGACAGGATGGGAACGGATGAGATGGTTGAACAAATAAAAGATATTAAATATGAAAAGGGAACAGATAGATAAGCTGGTTGAGAACTGGAGATTTGATGATGAATCGGCAAAAACGGAACTCATAGAAACTCATATATCATGGCTTATACTGAGTGATAACTTCGCTTTCAAGATCAAACGTCCTGTTAAGTATTCATTTGTGGATTTTTCCAGCCTTGAGAAAAGAAGGCATTACTGCTACCAGGAGATCAGGCTTAACAGCAGGCTTGCCCCCGAGATGTATATGTCGGTATTACCCGTAACAGCTCAAATGCTGGAGGGAGGAGATATGGATGATGCTGACAGGGTTATTGACTATATGGTGCAGATGGAAAGGATGGATAATGAAAAGGAGATGGACAGGCTGCTGGCAAAGAAGAAGGTACGGAAGCATGAGGTAGAGAAGCTGGCTGTGACGATAGCTGAATTCCATAAAGAAGCAAGAATAATAAAAAATGCTTTTGGCACCATAGACTTCCAGGAAACCTTTAACGATATATTAAGCATAAAAGATTATGCTGCCAGAGAGCTTGGCCCCGGTTATGAGGATATTATAAAAAAATCCACCGGTTTGTCCGACAGCTACCTGAACAGCCGGCGCTCTTATTTTAACGAAAGGATAATAAGGAATTACCGCCGTGAATGTCATGGCGACCTGAATGCAAGCAATATATTCCTTTATAATGATCCGGTAATCTTTGACTGTATTGATTTTAATAAGCAACTGCGTTTTATTGATGTCCTGAATGATATAGCCTTCCTTTGTGTTGACCTCGATTTTTACGGATACGATAAGCTGAGTGAGCATTTTTATAAGATATATATAGATGCCTATGGTGCCGGTGAGAGTGATTTGTCAAGGCAGCTGTTCATGTATTATAAAACCTACAGGGCCAATGTGAGAGCCAAGGTAACAGCTATAAGTGCCATGGAAGAGAAGGGAAGTGACGACTCCAAAGCGGAAGATGTAAAAAAGTACCTCGACCTGATGAGCCGTTACCAGGATGATTACAGCAGCCAGTGATCACATGTCAGTTTCCCTTTGAACATCGCCCGCTTATATATCTATCTCCCTGTAATCATCTGTTTTGAATGTCATCATCTTGCCACGGATGTTTATTTTAACCGGGTTTGCCCTGCACCTCATGAATCTCAATGACATCTTTTTGTGGCTTATACGCAGCTTAATACGGTGACCCCGGTAGCGCAGGGTAAAAGAGATGGCTTCCACCTCTTCAGGCAGCCTCGGATTGAACCACAGCGCATCTTCTCTTATCTCCATACCGGAATAACTACGCATAGCCATATCCACAGTTGTTGCCATAGCTCCAAGGTGTATACCTTCTGCTGTTGTTCCTCCCTGCTCATCCTCCAGGTCCAGCTTAAGAGCTTTAATATACTTGGCCCATGACCTGTTACGGTCTGAGCGCGCATATACCCAGGAATGAATTACCCGGCTTAGTGTTGATCCGTGGGATGTGATGGAATGGTAATACTCAATATTTTCGGGTATCTGTTCAGCCTTGAAATCATAGCCGAGCTGGTTTATGAGGCCTGTGAGCTCTTCCGAGGAAAAGAGGTAGAACAGCATCAGTACATCGGCCTGTTTGCATGCCCTGTACCTGTCAGGCGAGTCGTCCTCTTTCTCCAGTATACGGTCAAGACGCATGGTGTCCCCATATTCCGAACGGTATTTATCCCAGTCCAGTTCCTTGAGGGATTCAAACCCTTCGAACTGCATAATTATACCCTCATCATTGAAAGGGATAAACATACGTGATGAGATATCTTTCCATGATTTAATATCATCATTGTCAAAACCAACGCGAAGCTGCAGCTCTTTCAGATTATCATCATTGAGCTGTTCAGTAAGATCAAGCGCCCTGTTAAGTACCCATGTGGCCATAATATTCGTGTAGGCATTATTATTTAGTCCGGGACTGTCTGAATCAGGGTAGGCGGTATGGTACTCATCCGGTCCCACAATGCCGTGTATCTCGTAACGGTCGCGGCGCGGGTTCTCTATAGTGGCTGAAGCCCAGAAAAGTGCTGTGTTGAATATTATCTCGGCGCCGTAGGCATTGAGGAATTCAATATCACCCGTGCTCTGGTAATAAAGCCATACATTATAAGGGATTGCTGCATTGATATGCCTTTGCAGATGGGTGTTATCGGGTATCCAGCGCCCTGATTCAGGATTAAGGTGTATAACCTGGCTTTCCTCGCGGCCGTTGCTTCCGCTCTGCCATGGGAACATGCTCCCGCGGTAACCTTCCATGGCAGCGGCTTCCCTTGCCTCGTTCAGTCTGCGGTACCTGTACAGCAGCAGGGAGCGTGCCAGCTGTGGCTCATTCAGGTTTATAAAAGGGAAGATATATAATTCATCCCAG
>JAWLFR010000202.1:0-2985 GCA_041685495.1 Bacteroidales bacterium | reverse complement strand
CGACCCGGTGGAGCTGGCACAGCGCTATTCCGATGAGGGGGCCGATGAGCTGGTGTTTCTTGACATAACGGCCACGCATGAGAAAAGGAAGACGTTGGCACAGCTGGTGCGAAGGGTGGCGGAGGCAGTAAGCATACCTTTTACCGTGGGCGGAGGCATATCATCGATTGATGATGTCAGTGCCATGCTGGCTAACGGGGCCGACAAGGTATCGGTTAACTCGGCGGCGGTGAGAAACCCGGAGATAATAAACAGTATGGCCGGCAGCTTTGGCAGCCAGTGCATAGTGCTGGCAGTGGATGCACGTTATGAAGAAGGCAGGTGGCAGGTGTACCTTAACGGCGGCAGGCTGCCTACGGGCATAGAGCTGTTCGGGTGGATAAAGGAAGCGGCCGGAAGGGGAGCCGGAGAGATACTGTTTACTTCGATGGATCATGACGGTACACGCAAAGGCTTTGCCAATGAGGCGCTGGCAGAGATAAGCGCCATGGTTAATATACCCGTTATAGCATCCGGCGGGGCCGGTGGCCCTGAGCATTTCCGGGATGCTTTTACAGAAGGCATGGCCGATGCAGCGCTGGCGGCAGGCATCTTCCATTACGGAGAGATAAGCATTGCTGAGGTGAAAGAGTACCTGCGGGATCAGGGTGTAAGAGTGCGACTGTGAAATAAAATGAAATAACAATATGCGGGTATTATTGTTAGTATTATTTTTACCCCGCATTAATCAAGATACAGAAATATAATCCGGTGCGGGCAGACAGATGCTGCTGAATAGTTATCACCAGGACATAATAATAAAAAATAATGGATATAGATTTTGACAAGGAGGGCGGACTGGTACCTGTTATAGTGCAGGACGCCACCACATTAAAGGTGCTGATGCTGGCATATATGAATGAAGAGGCGCTAAGCCTTACCAGGAAGACCAAAAAACTCACTTTTTACAGCCGGTCCCGCAAAGAGCTATGGGTTAAGGGCGAGACCTCCGGCAATTACCTCCACCTGGTGGACATAAAGGTCGACTGCGACGGCGATACCCTGCTGGCCAGGGCTATACCCGACGGACCGGCCTGTCATACCGGCTCCGATACCTGCTGGGATGAGGTCAACAAAAAGGACAGCCTTGAATTCATCACTCACCTCGAAAACATTATTGAAGAGCGGAAGGATGCCGATCCCGATACATCATATACCGCCCGGCTCTTTGACAAGGGTGTGAAGAAGATATCACAGAAGGTGGGCGAGGAGGCTGTTGAGCTAATCCTTGAGGCTATGGGCGATCTTGATGACCTGCTTCTGGAGGAGTCGGCCGACCTGATGTACCACCTGCTGGTGCTCCTCCACGCCAAAGGCTATTCCTTCAGGGATGTGATCTACGTTTTGAAAGACAGGCATAAGGTGTAGGGAGATGGCAAAAGAAGAATTATTACCGGTAATAAATGAGGAGGGTGAGTTTATCAGGCTTGCTCCCAGGAGTGAATGCCATAACGGCAAAAGCATGCTGCTGCATCCCGTGATACACCTTCATATCATCAATGGCAAAGGGGATATCTTCCTGCAGAAGCGCTCGCCCCATAAAGATGTACAGCCGGGACGCTGGGATACATCGGTGGGGGGACATGTGGATCCGGGCGAGACCATTGAGGAAGCCCTGCTGCGCGAAGCCAGGGAGGAGGCCGGACTGGCCGCTTTTGAGTATGAGTTTATAAAGAAATATATGTGGCAGTCGGATCGTGAGCGCGAGATGGTGCATTCATTTTTGACCCGTAGTGAGCAGCTCCTGCAGACAGACCCTGAGGAGATTGATGAGGGGCGCTTCTGGAGCAGGGAGGAGATAGAGGCAGGCATGGGAAAGGGGATATTCACCCCTAACTTTGAACACGAATATAAGCATGTGTTGAAAGGCAGGGGGTAATAAAAAAATTACTATTTTTGCTGCTGAAACACATAAAAGGGGTGTTAGCTCAGTTGGTTTAGAGCACTTGCTTGACAGGCAAGGGGTCGGCAGTTCGAATCTGCCACATCCCACAAGAACCGCCTTCGCAGAAGGATTTATTAAACCCGAAGGTCAGAAGAAAGCTCGCTTTCGGTGTGGGTCAGCTAATTATTCCGTATGTTATGCCCGGTAGTTTTATTATACTTTGTTTTATTCTTTTCACCGGTTTTCGTTAACAAGCCCAATTCTATACCTTTCTTCAGGTCCCTGCTGGCTGTGGCTGTTGAGATAGTCTTAAATACTTTCATGTAGTCTTTTCTGGAAAATTCATTATAAGTTAATTCCAGGAAATAATGCAGTCGTTCGGGTCCCGTTAGTCTCTGGCTTCTTTCATCAATTATTTTCTCGAGAGACTTATCAATAACTGAGAGCATATATTCGACAAACTTAGTGGACTTACCCTCTTTATCGCTTGCTTTCAGAGCCGAATAATACTCATCTTGTGTATCTCTGATTAAGGTCTCAAATGGGATAAATTCAAATACAGGAAAATCTTGCATTAATATTACAGTTTGCCATAGTCTTCCCATTCTTCCATTACCATCTTCGAAAGGGTGAATAAATTCCAGTTCATAGTGGAAGACGCAACTTTTAATCAAAGAAATATCTTTATCTTTTTTCAAATAATTAAAAAGTTGGTTCATTAATGTAGGGACATTACCGGGTTGTGGAGCAATATGTGCGATGTTTCTTCCGTGAATAATACCTGCATCTTTGTTTCTGTACTTTCCCGGGCTTTTAATTAACCCACCCATCAATATTTTATGTGCCTGCAGAAATGATTTTGTTGATTTTGCATTGAAATTACTGATTTGATCATAGACATTATTTGCATTAATGACTTCATTTATATCCTTTTGAGGGCCTATAACTCTCTTGTTTTCAAGAATTGCTGTGATTTGCTCTTCTGATAAAGAACTGCCTTCTATGCTAAGAGATGAGTGTATTGTTTTAATCTTACTGGACTTTCTTAACTGAGGCGATGT
>JAWLFR010000066.1:0-12458 GCA_041685495.1 Bacteroidales bacterium | reverse complement strand
GATAATGATTCCTGAACGGAATCCCTTATTGTTTTAAGAGCCTGTGGTATTCCGTCCGGATTGCTGCCTCCTGCCACGGCCATAAAAGGCTGGCCGCCACCACCTCCCTTAATATGTTTTGAAGCATCACGGATAATATCACCTGCATGAATTTTCTTAAGTCTGAGCACATCATCGCTTATCATAACCAGGAGGTTGGCTTTATCACCTATGCGGGTGCCAAGAGCCAGTATAATATTATCATTTGATGACCTTACCATCTGTGCAATCTTTTTCAGTATATCAACAGAGTCTGCCTGCACCTCCTGGGATACAAATCTCACCCCCCTGATATCTTCCACGTTCTTAAGCAGTTCATCACGGATTATCACCGAAGCATTTGCCTCCAGCTTTTCTATTTTTTTGTTAAGTTCAGTAACCTGGCCTATCAGTTTTGCAATTGAATCAGGTATATTTTCTGTGCCGGTTAGCATATTGCTTACCTGGTCAAGCACAGCCAGTTTCCGGTTGACATAATCCAGTGCCTTTTCTGAGCTGACAGCTTCTATTCTTCTTATGCCTGCAGCCACGGCACTTTCTGAGACAATCTTAAACAGGCCGATCTGACCTGTTGATTCAACATGTGTGCCCCCGCAAAGCTCCATGGAATCACCGAAGCCAACAACACGGACACTGTCATCGTACTTTTCCCCGAACAGTGCTATTGCTCCTTTCTCAAGAGCTTCATCCATTGTTATCTCATCTATAACCCTGGCATGGATATTCATTCTTATCAGCTCATTGACAAGTTTTTCAATTTTGTTGATCTCCTCACCGGTAATCTTTTTAAAATGGCTGAAGTCAAAGCGCAGTTTCTCCTCGTTTACCAGCGATCCTTTCTGTTCCACATGATCGCCGAGAATTTTTCTGAGTGCATAATGCAGCAGGTGAGTGGCAGTATGGTTTTTCGCTATTGACATTCGTTTATTCTCATCTACTACAGCCTCATAATAGTCATGGGGATTACCAGGAGCAGAGGTGCTGATATGAATAATCAGCTTGTTTTCCTTTATTGTATTGATAATGTCTATTTTTTCCTCCCCGTTGGTGATATAACCGGTATCACCTGCCTGTCCGCCCCCCTCAGCATAGAAAGGAGTTTTATCGAATACAAGATGGTAAAGCTCTTTGTCTTTCAGCTTTACCTGGCGATACCGTGTAATCTTTACTTTTTCCGTTGTCCTGTCATAACCTGTAAATTTTGTACCCTGGCGTTCATTTACCACTATCCAGTCTTCTGTTTCTTTTACTGCATCAACCCTGGACCTTTGCTTCTGTTTCTTCATTTCCTCTTCAAATCCGTCAATATCAACTGACATGGAATTCTCTTTCAGTATCAGCTGGGTAAGGTCAAGGGGGAATCCATATGTATCATATAAAGTAAAGGCATCTTTTCCAGGGAAAACATTTTTATTGCCTGCTTTGAGTTCATCTATGCGCTTATCAATAAGTACTATTCCTTTACCCAGGGTGTTCAGGAAAGTGTTTTCCTCCTGCCTTATAATACTCGTAATCTGTTTTTGCTGGACTTTCAATTCAGGGAACGCTTCTCCCATTGTATTTACCAGGACGGGCACAAGCCTGTATATAAAAGGGGCTTTCTGTCCCAGATGGTTAAAGCCATATCTAATTGCCCTCCGGAGGATTCTCCTTATGACATAACCTGCTTTGTTATTTGATGGCAGTTGTCCGTCGGCAACCGAAAAAGAAACCGCTCTCAGGTGATCGGCAATTACCCTTAATGCTATATCTGTATCTTCTTTTTCTCCGTAGTCCACACCGGTAATGCTGCATATTTCATTTATCAGTGAGCGGAAAATATCAGTGTCATAATTGGATTTTTTATCCTGTACAACCATGCATAACCTTTCGAAACCCATCCCTGTATCAACATGTCTTTCAGGTAATTTTTCCAGTGAGCCATCTGCCTTGCGATTGTATTGTATAAAAACCAGGTTCCATATTTCCAGGACCAGGGGATGGTCTTTATTAACAAGGCTTTGTCCCGGTATTGCGGCCCTTTCTGTATCATTTCTCAGGTCTACATGTATCTCAGAGCACGGTCCGCAGGGTCCTGTATCTCCCATTTCCCAGAAGTTATCTTTCCTGGAGCCATCAAGTATTCTGTTAGCAGGTTTGCTGAAGCATTTTTCCCAGTATGCTGCTGCTTCGTCATCTCTTCCCAGCTTTTCTTCAGGGCTGCCTTCAAATACAGTTGTGTAGATCCTGTCTTCCGGAATACCCAGCACTGAGTGAAGAAATTCCCATGCCCATTCAATGGCTTCTTTCTTGAAGTAATCCCCGAATGACCAGTTGCCAAGCATCTCAAACATAGTGTGATGGTAGGTGTCATGCCCCACCTGCTCAAGGTCATTATGCTTTCCTGATACCCTCAGGCATTTCTGTGTGTCTGCCACACGTTTTGTACGGGGAGTCTCATTGCCAAGGAAGATATCCTTGAACTGGTTCATCCCTGCATTGGTGAACATAAGGGAAGGGTCGTTTTTAAGGACCATCGGTGCTGACCTTACTATATTATGTCCTTTTGAGGCAAAAAAATCAAAAAATGCCTTTCTTATTTCCTGTGAATTCATATAATATGCTGCTCCTTTAAGGTGATGATGATTTAAGGGCTTGTAAAATTAGTTTATTTAAATTAGATTTGCCTAACCGGATGAAAAAAATCAACCTGCAGGAGACCTGATGGCAAGAACGAGATATTTTTTCGATAAGAAGGAATTGGTTTATAAAGAGATGCGGCTTTCTTTTGCCCGGAGACTCTTAAGGTTTTTATCGATTTTTATTTTTTCTCTCATACTGGCAGTCGCTTATGGTGCCGGCTTTAAACATATTTTCGGATCCCCAAAGGAAAAAAAGCTGCAATCAGAACTGGATGAAATAGAGTATAAGTATAGCTTGCTGGATAAGGATTTTGACCGCATAGGCAGAGAACTGGCTGAAGTTGTTTCTGTGGAGGACAATGTTTACAGGCCTGTTTTTAATATGGAAAAGATACCTCCTTCATTCAGGCAGTCTGGTTTTGGTGGTACACGCAAATATACAGAGCTTGAAGGATATGAAAACTCGGGTATTATGGTATCCGCTACAAGGAATGTTGATGAACTTTTGCGTAAAATATATATTCAGTCAAGGTCATTCGATGAAATTATTCCTGTTGCTTCTGTATGGAAAGACAGTATTGCTCATATCCCATTCGTACGCCCTGTAAATGTTGATATTCCACTGGGTGATGGTTTGAAATACAGGGAAAAACATCCCGTACTGGGAAGCCCGAAATGGCATTATGGCCAGGATTTTACTGCTCCCTCGGGAACAGAGGTGTTTGCTACCGGCGACGGGGTGGTCAGCCGGGCAGGCTGGAGTCCATATGGCTTTGGTAATATGGTGGAGGTAGATCATGGTTACGGCTTTAAAACTATTTATGGTCACCTGAGTGCCGTAAAGGTAGAAAGGGGACAGACAGTTAAACGGGGCGAGCTGCTCGGCCTGTCGGGAAGCACCGGTATATCTTCCGGCCCGCATCTTCATTATGAGATACATTATAACGGCAGGGTGCAGAATCCTCTTTATTTTTTTGATGATGATCTTACAATGGATGAGTATAGCAGGATGATAGATGTTTTCCATGAAGGCACCAGGTAATGGTGAAAACATCCTGTAATATTTGTTAAATTGTTGATAATTATGCAACAACCGGCTTTTATAAAAAAATATATTTAATATATTTATGCTATCTTTGCGAAATATTTTTGAATATGGCAAAAACAAAATATAAATATAACCCGGAATCATTATCCTTTGAAAGGGTGAAAATGACATTTGGTGAGAGGTTCCTGAGGTTTATGGCATTTTTTACAGGATCAATTATACTTGCAGTGCTTTATGGTGCTTTGTTTACATACCTCTTTGACTCACCCAAGGAAAAAGTCCTGAAACGTGAGAATGCACAGATGAGGCTGCAGTATGAGATACTGAGCAAGGACCTGGAAAAGGTTGAAACAGTGCTGGCTCACCTGCAGGAGACGGATGATAACCTTTACCGGACGGTATTTGAGGCAGAACCCATACCAACAGCCCTGAGGGAAGGTGGTATAGGTGGTGTTAACAGGTATGAAGAACTTGAGGGATATGATAATTCACGTATTGTTATTGAAACGGCGGTAAGGCTCGATCGTATCAAGAAGAAAACCTATGTGCAGTCCAGGTCATTTGATGAGCTTAAAACACTGGCGGGTGAAAAAGAAGAGATGCTGAGGAGTATACCTGCAATAATGCCAATATCAAACAGGGATCTTAAACGTACTGCATCAGGATGGGGCTACAGGATACATCCCATATATAAGATCAGGAAATTTCATGAAGGGATGGATTTTACAGCCTCCACGGGCACTGAGATTTATTCAACAGGAGATGGAAAGGTGGCAAGCATAAGAAGTTCAAAGCGTGGCTTCGGCAATCACATTATTATAGATCACGGCTATGGGTACCGGACACTATATGCCCATCTGAACAGGTTTGAAAACCTTCGTGTGGGCCAGACAGTCAGGAGGGGCGATGTCATAGGCTATGTCGGCAGCACCGGTTTGTCCACTGCACCCCACCTTCATTATGAAGTTCATCTTAATGGTAAGAAAGTTGATCCGGCAAACTATTACTTTAATGATCTCACTCCCGAACAATATGAAAGGATGATTGAACTGTCAATGCGAAGTGGACAGTCCTTTGATTAATCATTTAAGAATAACCGTTCAGTATATGCTCAAAAACCACCTGTGGCAGGCCATTGTATTAATTTTATTACTGCTGCCTGCGCCATCACTTTTTTCCCAGGACAATAATGATACCACTACTGTTACACTGGCAGCTGTGGGTGATATAATGATGGGTACATCCTTTCCTGACAGGAGCTACCTGCCACCGGGAGATAATCCTTACCCGCTTATGTCCGGGGTCTTTGGTATACTGGCCGGTGCCGATCTTACTTTTGGAAATCTTGAAGGACCTTTTTCTGACAGTGCCAGGCTGGAGAAAAAATGCAGGGATACAACAACATGTTATGCTTTCAGGATGCCTGAAAAATATTCAGGCGTACTTGACAGTGCCGGATTTGACCTTATCAGTATTGCCAACAATCATATAGGTGATTTCGGCTATGAGGCAAAAAAGACAACTGCCAGGATACTTGATTCACTGGGTATAATTTATACCGGAACGGAAGAATATCCGTGGTCAGTTAAAATGATACATGACAGCATACTGGTTGGATTTTGTGCTTTTGCACCTAATAAAGGAACGATAAACCTGCATGATGATGAGCGTGTGGATGAGATAATGAATATACTGTCAGACAGCTGTGATATAATAATTGCCTCAGTGCACGGCGGTGGGGAAGGGGCAGAATATCAGAATATTACCAGGGAGGAGGAGTTCTATTATGGCGAAAACAGGGGTAATATGTATGAATTTGCTCACAGGCTTATTGACCTTGGGGCAGATGTTGTACTTGGACATGGCCCGCATGTCAGCAGGGCAGTGGAGATATACAGGGGAAGGCTTATAGCTTACAGTCTCGGTAACTTCTGTACATACCGTCGTTTTAACCTGCTGGGGCCTAATGGTTATTCTCCGGTTCTTACTGCCCGGCTGGGAAAGGATGGCTCATTCATTGATGGCAGAATAATACCCGTATACCAGAATAGTTACGGCTATGTAAGGCAGGATCCGCGGAAAAGAGCTATTTTTAAGATCCGGGAACTTACGGAAACAGACTTTCCTGAATCCGGAATTATTATTGATGATGATGGTAATATTAATTTAAAGCCTGTTCATGGAAGATAAGAACAATAAGAAAGAGAAGCTGTTTTACTCAATAGGTGAGCTTGCTGATATGCTGGGTGAACAGACCTCAGCAGTAAGATACTGGGAAAAGGAATTTGATATAATAAAACCCCGGAAGAATAAGAAAGGCAACAGGATGTTCAGTCCAGCCGACCTGGAAAACATGAAATTAATACATTACCTGCTCAGGGAAAAAGGGATGACCATTGCCGGGGCAAAGAAAAGAATGTCAGAAAATCCGGATGATGTAAGGAAGAATCATGAAGTCATTAAATCGCTGCAGGGTATAAGAGAGATGCTTGTAAAAATAAGAGACGGAATTTAATTTGTAAAGCATGAAAATAAAGGAACTGATAGCTTATCTTGAATCCGCTGTGCCTTCTGCCATGCAGGAGTCATGGGATAATTCCGGCATGCAGGTGGGTAACCCTGACAGCACAGTCGACTCTGCTTTACTCTGCCTTGATGTAACTGATGCTGTTATTAGCGAGGCGGAAGATAAGGCTTGTGGACTGATCATATCCCATCATCCGCTTATCTTTAAGCCTCTCAGCAGTATCAGCGGCAGGACCGGTGCAGAAAGAATAATATACAGGGCCATAAAGAAAGATATCTCAATATTCAGCATGCATACCAATCTTGATATTATCAATGGTGGAGTGAGCTATCGTATGGCTGAAATGATGAAACTGAAAAATATCAGTGTACTGTCTCCCCTGGCCGGCAGGCTCCTGAAGCTGGTTGTTTTTGTTCCACCGTCTCATGCAGAAAAACTGAGGGATGCAATTTTTAAGGCCGGGGCAGGTCATATAGGGAATTACGACCGCTGTAGTTATAATCTCAGTGGTGAAGGCACCTACCGGGCAGGTGAAGGTACCGATCCTTATGCAGGTGAGGCAGGTAAGGACCATAAAGAGCAGGAGATAAGGATAGAAACTGTAATGCCTGAAAATGCGGTGAGCCGGGTGGTGAAAGCCATGACAGAGTCGCACCCCTATGAAGAAGTGGCATATGATATATACAGGATAGAAAATACTATGCCCGGTGCCGGACTCGGATGTAAGGGAGAACTGGAACAGGGGATGAAGGATACTGATTTTGTAAGGATGCTTGCTGAGCTCTTCGGGGCTAAAGGGATAAGACATACCGCCCTGGATGGGAAGAAGGTTAAAAAGGTGGCTGTCATGGGCGGATCAGGAGGCAGCTATATACAAAAAGCCGTCAGGGCAGGGGTAGATGCCTTTGTTACAGCAGATATTAAATACCATTCATTCTTTGAGGCCGGGGATGTTTTATTGGCCGATATCGGCCATTATGAGAGTGAAAAACCGGCACTGGAAATTTTACATGAGTTAATTACAAAAAAATTCCCTAAATTTGCAGTCCGATTTTCAGAAACAAATACAAATCCAGTAAATTATTTACAGGCATGGAAAAAGTGAAAACAGCTGATAAGGAAATGACGGTTGAGGAAAAATTGCAGGCCCTGTACAGGCTGCAGGTCGTTGATTCGGATATTGATAAAATCAGAACATTAAGAGGTGAGCTTCCGCTGGAAGTCCAGGACCTCGAAGACGAAGTGGAAGGGCTTGAGACAAGGATAGGAAAGCTAAATGATGAGCTAAGTGAGCTGGAGAAAGCTATTACAACGAAGCAAAATGAGATTGTTGACGCCCAGAACCTGATAAAAAAGTACGAGGAGCAACAGAATAATGTACGGAATAACAGGGAGTATGATTCGCTGTCAAAAGAGATTGAATACCAGGCCCTGGAAATTGAGCTTTGTAATAAGAAGATAAAAGAGTTTACAGTACTGAAGGATGAAAAGGCCCTGGTAATAGACGAATCAAAGAAGAACCTGGAAGACCTTAAAGGTGATCTTGAGAATAAAAAATCGGAGCTTGATTCCATTATTGCTGACACCAGGAAAGAAGAGGAGACACTTATCAATGAGTCAGAGAAGATAAGCGACAGCATAGAAGAAAGGCTGCTGATGGCATATAAGAGGATACGTCAGAATGCGCGGAACGGACTGGCGGTGGTTCCTGTACAGAGAGATGCCTGCGGAGGTTGTTTTAACCAGATACCCCCACAGAGGCAGCTTGATATTAAGTCAAGGAAAAAGATTATTGTATGTGAGTACTGTGGCCGTATTCTTGTCGATGATGATATACTTGGCGAGTAGGAACAGCCCTGAAAAGTAAGGATAATAAAAGCCTGCCTCGCAAAGAGACGGGCTTTTTTTATAACTTAGCTCTTTCAACAGGTGTTAACAGAAAAGCTTTAATTAATGAATGAATTTCACAGGCAAATAATGGAAGGCATCCCGGATGAGTTGCCCGCAATAAAGGAATACGACAACACTGTAAATCATGCCCCAAAACGAAAAGACATCCTGACTGCCGCTGAGAAACGTCTGGCCGTCAGAAATGCACTCAGGTATTTCCCTGAGAAATTTCATGGGGTGCTGGCAACCGAATTTGCTGATGAGCTGCAGAGATACGGAAGGATATATATGTACCGGTTCAGGCCGGATTATAAGATTAAGGCCAGGCATATAGACGACTTTCCTCATAAGTCTAAACAGGCAGCATCCATTATGCTTATGATAAGTAATAACCTGGATGATGATGTTGCCCAGCACCCGCATGAGCTTATAAGCTATGGAGGCAATGGGGCCGTGTTCCAGAACTGGGCTCAGTACAGGCTGGTAATGAGATACCTGGCGCTGATGACAGACAGGCAGACCCTTGTTGTGTACTCCGGCCATCCGCTGGGGCTCTTCCCTTCCCATAAGGATGCCCCAAGGGTGGTGGTAAGTAATGGTATGGTAATACCTAATTATTCGGCCCGGGATGACTGGGAGCGCTTTAATGCACTGGGAGTTAGCCAGTACGGACAGATGACCGCCGGATCTTATATGTATATTGGTCCCCAGGGCATAGTACATGGAACAACTATTACCATTCTTAATGCCGGAAGGCGTATATCCGGACATGAGGCTGACCTGAAAGGAAAGCTCTTTGTTTCATCCGGATTGGGTGGTATGTCAGGGGCACAGCCAAAGGCAGCAAGCATTGCAGGTGTGATATCTGTTATAGCCGAGGTTAATCCTGCGGCTATTAATAAAAGGCATGCCCAGGGCTGGGTTGATGAGCTTATTGATAATATGGATGAGCTGATTTCCAGGGTAAAGCGTGCAAAGGCCGGCGGTGAAGCGGTGTCACTGGCTTACCATGGTAATATTGTTGAGGTATGGGAGCAATTTGCAGAGAAGGATATAAAAATTGATATTGGTTCTGACCAGACATCACTGCACAACCCCTGGTCCGGTGGATATTATCCTGCCGGGTTGAGCTTTGAAGACTCCAACATAATGATGGCAGAGGACCCGGCTGAGTTCAAAAAGAGGGTACAGGAATCATTACGAAGGCAGGTTAAAGCCATTAACAGGCATACGGCAAACGGCACCTATTTCTTTGACTATGGGAATGCCTTTCTCCTTGAAGCCTCAAGGGCACAAGCAGATATAAAAAAAGCTGATGGGCGGTTCAGATACCCCAGTTATGTACAGGACATTATGGGCCCCGTCTGTTTTGACTATGGATTCGGGCCCTTCAGATGGGTCTGCTGTTCTGATAAAGCAGAGGACCTGGAGAAAAGCGACAGTATAGCCTGTAAGGTACTGGAAAAAATATCAGAGCATTCGCCGCAGCAGATAAAGCAACAGATGCTTGATAATATAAAATGGATAAAAGAGGCAGGCAGGAATAAGCTGGTTGTGGGATCACAGGCAAGGATACTCTATGCTGATGCGGAAGGGAGAATAGAAATAGCCCTGGCTTTTAATGAGGCAATAAGAGATGGTGTGATCAGTGCTCCTGTAGTGCTTGGACGAGATCATCATGACGTATCCGGAACTGATTCACCTTTCAGGGAAACATCCAATGTTTATGACGGATCAGGCTTTACAGCCGATATGTCAATACAAAATGTGATAGGTGATTCATTCCGCGGTGCCAGCTGGGTCAGTATACATAACGGCGGCGGAGTGGGATGGGGTGAAGTGATAAACGGGGGATTCGGTTTATTGCTCGACGGAACGGAAGATGCAGACAGGCGGCTAAAAATGATGTTGCACTGGGATGTTAATAACGGTATTGCCAGGCGAAGCTGGGGAAGGAGTGATGAGGCTCGATTTGCAGCGGTAAGAGAGATGGAAAGGACACCGGAACTGAATATAACATTACCTTATATCGCAGACGAAACTCTTATCAGCAGCCTTTTCACTGATTAAAACCTGCTGCTGTTAAGCATAATCAGCATACAATCCTCAACAACCTCAATACCCCTTTCCCGGGCCTTTTCGGCAAAATCGGGATTTCTCGTGCCTGGATTGAATATGATACGTTTTGGTTCAAGAGACAGGATATAATTGTAATACTCCTGCTGGTTTTTCGGATTGAGATACATGGTGACAGTATGTACGTTGCCTATATCAGAAGGCTTGCCTTTCCTTATTTTGATGCCATCAAGGTCGGCATCTTTCCTGCCTATTGCTATAACCGGTATATTTCTTCTCTGCAGGCTCCTGACTGCTTTATAAGCGAACCTGTCAGGTTTGGGGCTGGCTCCAAGTACCAGGGTGGGTTTTTCCATACGTTTTTTTTATAAAAATATAAAAATAACAGGGAAATATATAATTTTTTCAAAATTGTATGATCATCCGGAAATAAGAACAGAAGCAAGTGCCATTATCCCTTCTCCCCTCCCGGTAAATCCCATTTTTTCACTGGTTGTAGCCTTAACAGATATGAGTTCCTTATCGATTTTACATACGGCTGAGAGCTCTGCACGCATATCCATGACGTATTCTGATATTTTTGGTTCTTCAAGACAAACAGTGCTGTCAATATTAATTATCCGGAAGCCTTTTTCCGATATCATCTTCACTGTTTCCTTTAACAGCACCTTGCTGTCAATAAGCCTGTATTTCTCGTCTGTATCAGGGAAGTGCATACCAATATCTCCCAGTCCGGCCGCTCCAAGCAAGGCATCACAAATGGCATGGATCAGTACGTCACCGTCTGAATATGCCAGGCATCCTTTTGCCGATGGTATATCAACACCGCCCAGCCTGAGTAACCTTCCTTTAACAAGCCTGTGAAAATCGATTCCCTGTCCTGTCCTAATATCCATGATACAGCTTACCTGATATTTCTGAATGCATCAAAATCAAATGAGAGGGAGAACCTCAGAGTGCGTGCCAGGGGATGGTTGTTGACCAGTGGCATAAGGTATGAAAAATCAAGTGAGAATACATTCATCCTGAAGCCTGCCCCGGCTGTGAAATACTTCCGGTTGCCTTTACTGGCATGTTCGTGAAAGTATCCTCCCCTTATGGCAAACTGTTTATTATACCAGTATTCCATTCCCAGTGAATAGCTTATCTCATTTAATTCTTCCTTTATCCCCCCCGGGGCATCTATAAAGGACTGGAATATTGCCACCGGTACAGCCACATTTGGGTCCTTGCCCGCAACAATCTCTCCGTTAACATCATATTCAGGGGGAGTGGGTACAAGAAGCTTATTAAGGTCAAAAGCAAAACTGATATCGTTATAATTGTCCAGCTCAATATTAAGTGCAGGCCCAAGCCTCAGGTTCATTGGTATGAAATCAGGGTCGTAATCATCAGTATAGGACATCTTGTTTCCTATATTGGATATGTTTGATCCAAAAGAAAGGGTGGCATCTTTCGATGATAATGAGATATCTTTTACGTAATAAACAGATATATCTGATGCAACTGATATGCCCGGTTTGGTTTCGGTACCTCCGGCCGGAAATCCACCCGTCAGGTTTGAATAAATAAACCTGAAAGCTATGCTTCCGGATATATTATCGGATAGTTTTCGTGAATATGCAGCATCAATACTGAATTCATTTGGTCTGAAATTCCGTTCAATATTTCCATAATTATCAGTAAAAGGAATGTCTCCCAGACTTGAATACAGAAGGCTGGTGCTTATAACTTGCTGATCATCAATACGATAATAAGCTGCCAGGTAAGCTATATTGATGTCCGGGACCAGTGTCCTCAGCCATGGTGAATAAGAGATCCCCAAACCGCCTTCGCCATCAATAAAGGCGTATTTGGCAGGGTTCCAGTGCATACTATAGAGGTCTGGTGAGGTAGCTGCACCGACATCACCCATGGCACCTGCTCTTGAGTCCGGGGCTATTAACAAAAAGGGCACCACATATTGTATGGCATTGAGCTCACCGGTATCCTGGGCCCTCACTATCCAGGAAGATGATATGCTGAGAATGATACAGCTGATTATAAATTTTAACCTCATCGATTTTGTTTTAAGCACGCAAATATATAAACATTTTAATGCACTCTTTATTGTATCATGGCTATAAAATAATCATACGGCCTGAAATACGGGCTGCTTCATTTTTATCTGTTTTGAACAAAACGGTATAGATATATGATCCTGCCGCCACCCTGCTTCCGTTATTATCCCTTGCATCCCAGCTTATGGGTTTCAAAC
>JAWLFR010000065.1:0-12525 GCA_041685495.1 Bacteroidales bacterium | reverse complement strand
CTGTTATATGCACGCACTGCATCGCTGGGTGTTGAATATATGCGCCAGGGGAAAAAGGCAGGGCATATATTCAATGGTGAAATATTTATTCCGGCCGCACTGAACTCCGATAACGGTAGGGGAAGTGATTTTCTGCTTCAAGAGGAGGGAAGCTACTGGTTTCGCTCCGATGCAGGATACAGGATGAGGATGTCTTTAATGCGAACAGGTGATTTCCGGATTTATCATGGCATTGCAACAGGAATGCTTTTTGAACGGCGAAAGTTAAATTACCAGAGTAATGCCTCTGAGATTACAACAGACCTGAATATTTACCTTGGACCATCACTTCAGGCAGTGTTTACTGTCAATAAGGACTGGCAGTTATCAGGAGGCTTCGATGCTCTGTTCTGCCTGCCGTACCTGAATTACGGTAAGATAAGTAAGATGGATATGTCAGAAAATGAATTTTACAGTACAGCATATCACGGTTTTTATTACCAGACATCGTTCAGCTTTTCCGTCCGGTACAGGAAATTTATGCTCAGCCTTATCAAAAATGATATGGCAGGATATGCCTCACAGCAATACGGGTTTGATAAGGAGGGGATGGTTCATTTTAAGCTTGACAGGATCTGCAGTGTAAAGTTATCACTGGAACTATGAAACATAAGATACTGAAATATTATTTTTGTTTGCTTGTTTTCACGATAAGTTCATGCACTGATTTTATTGCTGAAAAAGACCTTCAGCCAGAGTGGGAGGTGATTGAAAGCAATAGAATAGTATTGCATTACAGAAGTCCCGGATTTTCCAATGAAGCTTCTCCCACAATAGATGAAGCGTATTTTATACTGCATAACCAGGAATTGTATTACAGGGCTGTATGCGACAGCATTAACCGTGATTATTCTGACAGGGTCCTGATTTACCTGTTTAACAGTGATGAGGCTGATGAGCGTACCGGTACAGCATCCGGCGGCCACTCAATCCCTAAACTGAATGCTTTCTATTTTTCATTTTTCCATCATCCCCGGGAATACACAGATAAGTACGGAGTTGAGAAGCCTTTTCTGGGTGCCCATGAACTGGTACATGTCATTACCCATCAGACCCTGGGGTATCCGGGCACCAGACTGATGAGTGAAGGCTATGCCAACTGGCTTGATGGCAGTTATGCCCGTTATGATATCCCGGATATAATTATTAGTTACAGGAATAATAATCCGGAAAAAATTATGAATCCTGACGAATTATTAAACGACACTGACCGCGATGAGAGTGTGTATTATCCCAATGCCGGTCTTTTTACCGGGTTCCTTGTCAATACATATGGTATCGAAAATATCAACCGGCTTTTTAATTGCGGCAGGGGTGACCTCATAAGTGATTTTGAAAATATCTGTTATGACAGCTGGGTGGATATGACAGAAAAGTATAGTGCTTATATTGAGGACCTGTAAGTCTTTGTTTGTATTTTGCTTGTGTCTGATACTGTTTTAGAATTACTCCCGAGTCTTTAATTCGGGTTTTTTGAAAGCATTCCTTTTACTAAATAAATTAATAATTCTGCCGGTGCAGCTTTATCGCGGCGGGGGGCGCTCTGCTGGACAAAGCGACTGACCGGCGCGACCCTGGGTCCTAAGCCACAAAGCAGTAGCATTTTTTTTTGTATATTGAGGTTTCAAACCTAAACGCGTATACCATGATGCTATTACTGAGAAGAAATATAAAATACCTTGCGATCATTTCAATCTCCTTCCTGTGCTTACATTGTAATACCGGGAAGGTTAATCCTGAAAGCCTGAACCCTGATCCGGATAATGGAGGGATAAGCCTTCCTGAGGGATTCAGGGCCCTTGTAGTGGCTGACAATCTGGGCAGGGGCAGGCATATCGATGTTAACACTAACGGAGATATTTATATGGCCCTGAGAAGCTTAAACAATGGTAATGGGATTGTTGCACTTCGCGATACTGCTGGTGATGGCAGGGCTGATATAGTTAAATATTTTGGTGATTATGCCGGTACAGGAATGGAGATATATAATGGTTATCTCTATTTCGGAGGAGATACAATGGTTCTGCGGTATAAACTCAGACCCGGAGAACTAATTCCGGAAGAGGAACCTGAACTGGTAGTAAGTGGTTTCCCGGATCAGAATCAGCACAGGGATAAACCATTTGCAATAGATAATGACGGTAATATTTATGTTAACGTTGGAGCACCTTCAAATGCCTGTATGGAACAGACAAGGACCACAGGTTCCCCGGGGATGTATCCCTGTCCTCAGTTAGAGAGGCAGGCAGGTATATGGAAGTTCAGGGTAGACGAGCTGAACCAGACACAGATGGAAGATGGACAAAGGTATGCATCGGGTATACGCAATTCTATCGCTCTTACATGGAATGATGTTGCTGATAATCTTTATGTTGTGATGCATGGAAGAGACCAGTTAAGTCAGTTTTTCCCTGATCTTTACACCGAGCAGCAAAATGCTGAATTACCGGCAGAAGAATTTCTGATGGTAAAGGAAGGATCAGTCTTCAGCTGGCCATATTATTATTATGATCAGATAAAGGATAAAATGGTAGTTGCACCTGAATACGGAGGGGACGGCGAGAAGACCGACGGCCCTGTTGAAGTGGAAGATCCTGTAATGGCTTTTCCGGGACACCTGGCACCGAACGATATACTTTTCTATACTGGCAGCCAGTTTCCTGCTAAATATATAAATGGAGCATTCATCTGTTTTCATGGCTCATGGAACAGGGCTCCCCTGGAGCAGGAGGGGTATTTCGTAGCTTTTGTGCCTTTTGAGGGTGAACTGCCTTCGGGCGAATGGGAAATATTTGCCGATGATTTTGCTGGCAGGGAAGTTGTTAACAGTCCCGGTCAGGCTGAACACAGACCAATGGGCATAAGCATGGGAAATGATGGTTCATTATATGTGTGTGATTCACAAAAAGGTAAAATATGGAGGATATTTTATGAGACTGAATAGTATGATAATTATTCCGTTGCTGCTGGTAATAATGATATCTTGTAACAGTCAGGTCGGCAATAAGAAGGAAGATGTTGAAGAAGAGAAAGTAAAAGTTAGTGTAAATGATTTAGCTGTAGAGACTGCCTCTTCTCAAGAAGACTATATGGAAAAGGGAAAGAAGGTGTATGACAGGGAATGTCTTGTTTGTCATCAGTCTGACGGATCCGGAGTGCCTAATATGCATCCTCCCATTACTGACTCAGAATCTGTCTCAGGTAATACAGATAGCTTAATTGTGCTGATACTGGATGGCATGGAAGGACCCGTGGTAGTAAAAGGAGAACAGTATAACAGCATAATGCCACCACTGAAAAATGTCCTGAACGATCAGGAAATTGCAGACCTTATAAATTACCTCAGGAACTCATTCGGCAATTCCGGTGAGTTTGTGAAACCTGAGGATGTGGCGGCTATGAGAGACTGATATGAGCATCTGACGGGACAGGGATTACTCGCTCCCCTCCTGCGCTGAAGCTTCGGAGGGCAGGGCTCGTGATCCCATAGGGGGAGGCTTCAGTCCTTTGGAGATTTGATCAATCGAGATTTAATAAAATACAATAATTCATCAGATAAGTATAATATCTATAAGATATTGCTTGAACATATTCAAATTTTAGAAAAAGCAGATAAAAATAATGATGCAATAATAAAGGAGTTAGGAATTACAATACCAGAAAAAACATCAGACAATTAAAAGGAAACCTAATGATGCATACCAGGAATCTATCAACAGTCATTACCCATCAGACCCTGGGGTATCCTGGCACCAGGCTGATGAGTGAAGGCTATGCCAACTGGCTTGATGGCAGAAGAATATAATGCTTATATTGAGAATCTGTAACCATTGCATTATGTCTTTTTGCTGTTTTATTGGGATTAAAAATAATAGATTTACCTTTAACTATATTCTGAAGCGATGAGATTTTTGATTATATTTCTTTTGATTGCCTTTTGCGGTTGCAAGAAGGAAGCGGCCAATCCATTGTCAGAGCATTTTGAATTCGGACTGGAGCAGGAAGTAGATGTTTCCGGTTATGATGACCATATAATGGAACCTTTTCTCTCAAGGGATGGGAAATTACTCTTTTTTAACAATCTGAACCAGCCACATGTTAATACGGATCTGCATTATGCTTCAATGATTAATGATTCTGTTTTTCAGTATATGGGGACAATGAAAGGTGCAAACAGTGTATCGCTGGATGCTGTGCCTTCAATGGATGATTCAGGTAATCTGTACTTTGTTTCAACAAGGTCTTATGAACAAAGCCTGGCTTCGGTTTATTGCGGATCTTTTTTCCGTGACACTGTCAAAGATATACATATAGTGCAGGGACTGTCAAAGAATATGGCCGGTTGGGTTAATTTCGATATCGAAGTGAGTAAAAATGGCAATATTCTTTTCACTGTTGATGGGCTGTTTGACGAGAATGGCGGACCATATGAGTCTGATCTGGTTGTTGCTGTAAAAAATGATAGTGGATTTATCAGAACAGGAGATGGGATTCTTGAAAATATAAATACCGGGGCTCTTGAATATGGGGCATGCATATCTGCGGATATGTTAGAACTTTATTTTACCAGGCTCGAAATACCAATGTCCCTGTCATCTGTGCCTCAGATATTCCTTGCAACCAGAAAATCAATTGATGAACCTTTCAGAAATCCTTACAGGATTGAGGAGATAGCCGGATTTGCTGAAGCCCCTACAATATCAGCGGATGGTAATATTCTTTATTATCATAAAAAAGTTAACGAAATGCATAGTCTTTATATGATCAGGAAGAAATGATAAAGTGTGATTTGATGCATCTCCATTGCATTACGGGGCAGGGATTACTCGCTCCCTTAGGTCGCTCATGATCCCATTCCGAAAGCAAAAAGGGATTACTCGTCGCTTCGCTCCTCGTGATCCCATAGGGGGGGCTTCAGAGCATTTGCAGACAAACGCCTGGTGACGTTTTTTTACAGTCTCCCAACCCCTTACAAATGCGGGCATTTGACGGGGCCAGGAGCCCGTAAAATAAAAAACCCGCACGGGGTGCGGGTTTTTGTCTGCAAATGCTCTGGCGGAGAAAGAGGGATTCGAACCCCCGGTACCTTGCGGTACAACGGTTTTCAAGACCGCCGCATTCGACCACTCTGCCATTTCTCCTTTTTACTGGTGCGCAAAGATAATAAATTTTTTATTTAATGAAATTATGTCCACCAATGCTTGAAAAAGGTTTTTTATTTTTGTGAAGATTAAATACAAATTAGTACTAAAAAATGCTCTGTTCGTGGAAAAATGGGCATTAAAGTTTGCTATTCATGGAAAAAAAAATATATTTGTATTTAAATAAAAGATATTTAACTAACCATAAAAACTATTTACCATGACAAAAAAGGAATTAGTAAATGCTATCGCTGATAAGGCTGGACTCTCAATGAAGGATGCAAACACAGCGCTTAACTCATTTGTAGATGCTTTTGGTGATGCAATGAAAAAAGGTGAAAGAATTCAGTTACCGGGTATGGGTACATTCAAGGTTGACACCAGGAGTGCCAGGGTAGTAAGAAATCCACAGACAGGAGCTAAACTCAATGTTCCTGCCAAGAAGGTAGTGAAATTCAAAGCAGCACCCGGTCTTAGCGAAAAACTTTAAGAACCTGATTCTATGATTGCTTAAGGGGGTGGACGCACCCCCTTTTTTATTGGATATGATCGAAAAGGAACTGATAGAACACCTGGAGGGATTTGTGTCCGGACAAAGGGCTGAACGCTTTGATATGGTATTGTCAAAAAGGACAGATTATATAACTGTTCTGATGGAAAATATCTACCAGCCCCATAATGCAAGTGCTGTATTAAGGACATGTGACTGCTTCGGAATACAGGAGGTTAATATTATTGAAAACAGTAATGAGTACCAGGTGAATCCCGATGTGGCACTGGGATCAGACAAATGGCTGACAATCAATAAATATAATGCCTCCGGGAATAATACCCCGGATGCATATAAGAGCCTGCGGGAGAGAGGCTACCGGATAGTGGCAACAACACCTCACGGAGATAAAGGTGCCAGTCCAGCCGAATTCAACTTACAGAAAGGAAAAATAGCCCTGGCCTTCGGCACTGAAATGCAGGGACTGAGCCAGCAGGCTGTCAGTGAGGCTGATGATTATATAAGAATACCCATGTTTGGCTTTACTGAGAGTTTCAATATATCAGTGTCAGCAGCCATAATTATTTATGAACTTATTACCCGTCTGCATAACTCAGATATTGACTGGCAGCTTAACGAAGAAGAAAAAATAGCGGTCAAACTGGATTGGCTAAGAAATTCAATTAAAAGATCAGAGCTGATAGAAAAGAAGTTTATGGATACTAAAAAACTTCATAAATAATATTGTCAGGTTTTTTTGCTATTTTTGAATTATATCCCGGGTAGAATTAAACCTAAAGCGTATGAATTGCATTATCGTAGATGATGACAGCTTATTCAGGAAAGTCCTTGCTGAACATGTGAGGAAATCTTCCTTCCTGAAGCTTGTTGAGGATTTCGATAATGCTATTGATGCCAGGAATATGCTTGCCGGAAATTCTGATATAGACCTTATCTTTCTCGATATTCAGATGCCTGATATGGATGGCTTTGAGCTGATAAAAAGCCTGGAGCGCCCTCCCGCTGTTATAATGGTGACCAATGATGATAAACTGGCTGTTAAAGCCTATGACCTTGACGTTATCGATTACCTGGTAAAACCTGTTAACTATTCCAGGTTCTGCAAGGCGGTGGATAAAGTGGTGAGATACCAGAGCATTAACAGGGGTGAGAATATTGGCAACCAGGAAGTATTTATAAAAAAAGGCTCAACACTGGTTAAACTGAAACTGATAGATATAGTGGTGGTGGAGGCCCTTGAAAATTACGTGGTGGTGCATACAGATAAAGAAAAATATACTATCCATTTTACAATGAAAGCAATTGAGCAACAATTGCCTTCGGTGATTTTTTTAAGGGTACACCGTTCTTATATCTTGAATAAGAGCAGGATAAATATGATAAGGGATAACTCGGTTGAGATAAGCGGAGACCTTGATATAAATAATATACCCATAGGAAAATCATACCGCGACAAACTGCTGAAAGAAATAAATGTTATGATCCGGTAAATACCAGGCTATTATGTTATCAAAACGAAATTTATTCCTGGCACATGTCGGTCAGACCTCTCCGGACCCCCTGCTTATTGAGATAGAATCAGCGAAAGGGGTGTGGCTCTTCGGTAAAGAGGGAAAGAAATATTTTGACCTTGTTTCCGGTGTGTCGGTAAGCAATACAGGCCATTCCAATGAATATGTTGTGAATGCTGTCAAAAGCCAGCTTGATAAATATATGCACCTGATGGTGTACGGAGAGCTTATACAGTCGCCACAGGTCGATTATGCACACAGGCTGACAGAGATACTGGCAGACAGGCTTGAGACGGTGTATTTTGTAAACTCAGGTTCCGAAGCAGTTGAAGGCGCAGTTAAAGCAGCCAGGAAATTTACCTCCAGGTCTCGTGTAGTCTCATTCAAAAATGCTTATCACGGATCAACACTCGGTGCCCTGAGCCTGTATGGCGAAGAGTCTTTTAAATCCCGGTTTATGCCGCTGGTGCCAGGTATGGTGCAGGCTGAATTCAATAATGTTGATTCATTATCGCTGATAGACCAGGATGTGGCTGCAGTTATAATTGAACCAATACAGGCAGAGGCAGGAATAATAACTCCGGAGAATGACTTTCTTATTGAAGTGGCTGCAAGATGCAGGAAATATGGTGCCTTGCTTGTTTTTGATGAGATTCAGACGGGCTTTGGACGTACCGGAACTATGTTCGCATATGAAAGATATAATGTTATACCTGATATTATATGCCTGGCAAAATCACTGGGAGGGGGAATGCCGCTTGGTGCATTTGTCTCATCAAAAGAAATTATCTCAAGCCTGTCGGATAATCCTGCACTTGGACATATAACTACTTTTGGCGGACACCCGGTATCATGCGCCGCAGGCATGGCATCACTGGAATATATCATTGATAATAAGCTGCACGAGGCTTCGGTGGAAAAGGGTAACAGGTTCCGCAGTAAGCTAAAGCATGATGCTATTAAGGAAATACGGGGTGAGGGATTGTTTCTTGCTGTTAAGCTCTCTTCACCGGAGGTGGCTGATGCTTTTATTGAAAAGGGAACAAAAAACGGGCTTATACTTGACCAGTTTTTGTTTTGCCGCGACTCCTTCCGTATCTCTCCGCCACTTATAATAGATAATAATGAAATTGACTATGCTGTTGATCTTATACTTAAAACACTTGACGAAATATCTTAAGATACCGGTGTTGATAAGCCTGTTGTTTCTTCTCCAGCAGGCCAAAGGACAGAACATCGGTGATGTGGAGTATTTTTTTAGCAAAATAGCCGCTGAATCTGCTGAAAATGAGATGCTGCTGTATAATGATTCCCTGACTGAGGCACTGCTCTCTTACCTGCAGTCAGTTGATGATGTTATTGGTACAGATATACCGGAAGTAAAGTATCTCGGACAGATATGCCCATCAGACAGCCTGCTTAAAATATTTTCCTGGAATATTCCGCTTACAGTTGACGAGAACCTGTATAATTGTATAATACATAACAGGAAAACAGGGGAAAATATTTTGCTGCAAAGCAGTTCTGGATTGAAAAGCATTAATGATGAGTCAATAATAGAAAGTGATAATTGGTATGGCTCCTTATATTATGATATTGAACCTGCAGATGAGTCCGGCAATATGACATATATCCTCCTGGGGTTTGACCCGAATAATGTGTCTGCAAATTCAAAAGTGGTTGAGATACTACATTTTGACACGCAGGGTAAGCCCCTGTTCGGGAAAATGCTTATCAGGGACGATGATAGGATGCTGTCGCGTATGATCTTCAGGTATTCACCGCTGGCTACTATGATGCTGCGGTTCAGGGACGACCGCTCCGGCATTGTCTTTGATCATCTGTCGCCTGCATCGCCGGGGTATGAAGGACAGTACCGTTATTACGGACCTGATTTTTCGTATGATGAGCTTGAAATACATGAGGGACAACTAATACTCACAAAAGATATTGATCTGAGGAACGAAGAGGATCAGTGATTATCTACCTTACCAGCCCGCCCTGAAAAACAATCAGCCTCCGCCTGCTCTTTTTTCATTGTGATGTGACTATTTGTCATAACAGGGCATTTGGCATGAGCTTTGAAAATGAGCTCATGTACAAAATGTCAAACATTTAAATTATACGAAAATGCAGAAAGGTAAAATCGGAGTTACAACTGAGAATATTTTCCCAATAATCAAGAAGTTTTTATACTCTGACCATGAAATATTTATCCGCGAACTTGTTTCAAACGCGGTGGATGCAACACAAAAGCTTAATACCCTGGCATCAGTGGGCGATTATAAAGAAGAGCTGGGCGATACAACAATCAGGGTATCCTTCGATAAGAAGAAAAAAACAATAACAGTATCCGACTATGGTGTTGGCATGACCGCTGATGAGGTCAAAAAATACCTGAATGAGATAGCCTTTTCAAGTGCCAATGACTTCCTTGATAAGTATAAGGAGCAGTCAAATGCAATTATTGGACATTTTGGCCTGGGCTTCTATTCATCCTTTATGGTTGCTGACAAAGTGGAGGTGATAAGCAAATCATGGAAGAAAGATTCACCTGCAGTTAAATGGACATGTGACGGGAGTCCCGAATATACGATAGAAGAGACGGAAAGAGACAGGGTCGGTACTGACGTCATTCTGCATATGGATAAAGAATCGGAAAGCTTCCTTGATGAGTCGAAGATCGAGGAACTATTAAAGAAATACTGCAGGTTCCTGCCTGTTGAAATAGCTTTCGGAAAGGAGAAGGAATGGAAAGATGATAAATATGTTGATACCGGTAAGGATAAAATTATCAATAATACAAAACCGGCATGGACAAGGATGCCTGCTGACCTGAAAGAAGAAGACTATAAGTCCTTCTACAGGGAGCTGTACCCAATGGCTGATGAGCCGCTGTTCCATATACACCTGAATGTTGACTATCCTTTTAACCTTACAGGAATACTCTATTTCCCGAAGATCAAGAATAATATTGAGATACAGAAGAACAAGATACAGCTTTACTGTAACCAGGTTTTTGTGACCGACTCAGTTGAAGGTATTGTTCCCGAGTTTCTTACCCTGCTGCATGGTGTGATAGATTCACCTGATATACCTCTTAATGTGTCGAGAAGCTACCTGCAGAGCGATTCCAATGTTAAAAAGATATCCAGCCATATTAATAAAAAGGTGGCCGAAAGACTTCACGAGATATTTAAGGATAACCGTGAGGATTTTGAAAAGAAATGGGACGACCTCAAGCTCTTTATTGAGTATGGAATGATAACGGAAGAGAAGTTCTATGACAGGGCGCTTAAGTTTGCATTATTTAAAAATACTGATGGTAAATATTTTACCTATGATGAATATGAAAAGATAATAAAGGAGAACCAGACGGATAAGAATAAAACCCTTATCTACCTTTATGCTACCGATAAAGATGCACAGTACAGCTACATTGATAAGGCTAAGGCTAAAGGATATGATGTGCTGCTGATGGACGGAGACCTTGAATCACATCTTATCAATCACCTGGAGTCAAAGTTCAAGGACAGCCGTTTTGTAAGGGTTGACTCTGATGTCGTTGAGAAGCTTATTGAAAAAGAAGAAAAAATTGAATCAAAGCTCGACAGTGAGCAGCAGGAACTGCTGAAAATGGCATTCTCCAGCCAGCTGGAGGGAAAGGACAGCCTTATACCTGTGACTGAAGCAATGAGTGAGAACGATTCACCCGTGATAATCACCCAGTCAGAGTTTATAAGGCGCATGAAGGATATGTCAAAGCTTGGCGGGGGAATGAATTTTTACGGGGAGATGCCCGATTCGTTTAACCTGGTTATCAATACCAACCATCCGATGATAGAAGGTCTGGCCGGGGAGATAAAAAAGGAAATGGGTGAAAAGATCAGTAAGCAGACTGAAAGCATATCCTCCCTCGAAAAAGAGATATCTGAGACTGAGAAGGCACAGGATGGTAAGAAGGACGAAGAGATTACACAGGCTGAAAAAGATAAGCTGGAAGCCCTCAGGAAAAAGAAGGACACTGCTGAAGAAAAAAAGAAGGAGTTGATGGCTCAGTTTGCAGACAAGAAGCCTGTAATAAAGCAACTTATCGACCTTGCACTGCTTGCAAATAATATGCTGAAAGGGGAAAAGCTGAACTCTTTCGTAAAGAGAAGTATAGAGCTGTTATAACATCCTTGATATTTCGGCTTTAAGAAAGTCAAGGGCAACTCTTGCCGGCTCCTGGTCCATCTCCATTACCGCTTCCAGCAGGTTTTTGGACAGATCCGAACCACTGGCTGTAGGGGGTATCTTTTCTGATACTGTGTTAATGAGCTTAATGGTATTTGACCTGGCACTCTTAATCACTTCCCATGCCTGGGGGGTGATATATATCTGCTGTGCCAGGTTATGATCATATTCTGACCTGATAGAGCTTAGCATGGCAGATTGAAGATTTTTTGCATCCATACCATGCTTGTGATTACGCATGATCAGTGACTCAAGGGATATCCTCTCAAGAAAAAGGGTCAGCCTTTCATAAGCCTGCAGCCTTACAGGTGTTATTGTTCTCGAATTCTGGAGAATAATCTCATGACGCCTCTTTTCCCTGTCGTTCTCAATGGTTTTCCTGATAAGCAGGTATGCCGTTAATAATACCAGCAGTGCCGGAATTGTCACAAAAAGTACTTCCTTAAGTATTTCCATTATTTTACCTTGTTGTATTATATACAAACGTAAGATTTTTTACTGATATTGCCTTATCCCTTATCTGCGAACTGATATTATAGTGCCCCCTGAAGAAAATACAGGATACATTTTGTCATGTGGACGGTAAATGACCGCTTGATGAATATGCTCTTTGTTTTCGCTTATGACAAAAGGTCTTCCCTGTCATGACAATTCCCAAAAAACAATTAAATTTGGTCTTTACTAAAATCAACCAAAAAACTATGGAATATTTATCAGACCGTATCAAATCCCTTTCGATATCACAGACACTTGCCATGGCTCAGAAGAGCCGTGATATGAAGGACGCCGGGGTGGATGTTATTAACCTGAGTATTGGTGAGCCCGATTTCAACACTCCTGATGATATAAAGGAGGCAGCCAAGAAAGCCATTGATGATAATTATACACATTACCCGCCTGTTCCCGGCTACCCTGACCTCAGGAAGGCTATATCTCAAAAATTTAAGCGGGAGAATGGACTTGATTATACACCTGAACAGGTGGTGGTGTCTGCCGGGGGTAAACATTCCATAATAAATATCCTGCTGAGCATTGTTAATCCCGGTGACGAAGTAATAATAATCGCCCCTTACTGGGTTAGCTATTA
>JAWLFR010000064.1:0-12662 GCA_041685495.1 Bacteroidales bacterium | reverse complement strand
ATACTCGGCATATTTCACATCCGGATTCCAGGTAAAAAGCCTGTCGGCAAGTTTAAGCATATTATGGGTGCAGCAACTCTCTGCCGACTCAACGCTCAGCTGATCAGCAAGGAAGTACTGAGGTCTGAGGAAGTGTTCATAATTACTGAATCCGCCAAAAGAGTATAATCTGCCATTATATATCCTGTCCCAGCCGTTTAGTGAGACTTTCTGGTAGTATTCATCCTTACTTTGTTCATACATCCTTGCAGCACCAAGGATCTTTGGCAATTGTGTATTTATATGTTCTCCCAGCAAGGGATCCATGTTAAGTGCAAGGGGCTCTATTATTCTTTTATGTTCAAAACGTTTTGCCAGTTCAAAGTGCTCAGGATTTCCGGTTAGCAGAAAAAGATCTGTCAATGCCTCTGTCATACCCCCGTGTTCCATATCAAGAATACTCTGCATCTCATCTTCGGTAAAACCACTGTTCCTTTCTGAGATCCATTCAGCCATCTTCGAGGCCAGTTCCAGGGCCATTTGATTATTACAGTATATGTATTGATCAATAAGACCTGCCAGTATTTTGTGCAAAGTATAGTAAGGAGCCCAGACCCATTCGCCTCTTTCAAGCCTGTCAAAGAATGTTTCAGGATAAGCCATCAGATATCCTGATTTGCCGAATGCGTCCTGACATTTTGAAAGTTCTTCAACTACAAAAACTCCCCTGTTTTTAAATTCTTCATTGCCGCTTGCATTGTACATTTTCCCTAAGGCAGAAAGATAATGACCAATAGTATGACCACGAAGCTCTCCATCCTCCGACTCCCATCCTCCATAAGCCTGTGATGAAGACTGAAGTCCGCTCGTGACCTTAAACATATGTAACATTCTGTCAGGATCAATAGACAGTAAGTACTTTTCATTCAGCTTTTGAGCCGTTCTGAACGGACCTTCCAGTAATCTGACATCAGAGATATCGAATCCCGTCACCTGTTTTACAGGGAGCGGATCAGTATTATCTGATGACACACAAGAGACAGCTAAAAATAAAACAGCAGTGCTTAAGATTTTGCAGGTGGAGTATAATCGTTTCATTTATCTGATTTTGGTTTATCCTTATTTATATAATCCGTTATTAATATTGAAATAACTGTATTGTGCCAGTTTATGTGTCTCTCAGTTGTGATTATTTGTCGTCAGCAAATCCTGACCGGTTAACTGGTTAAAAATAAAGGATACTTTCATAAATTCAAATGGGTGCTTTACATTTATTGAAGTTACTTCTATTCAATAGAACCTGTTGCTTGATCAGTGGAGCTGGCGGGATTATTCATCCCGCTTCGCGGTGCTCATGAGCCCTTAGCTTCAGTCCTGCAGGAGTTATGGGGATTATTTCACCTGCTGAGCTGCAAATCTCAGCGACTCCCTTTGCAGATGCAGCAGGGATATCCGTACATATTTTCCTAAAGATTAAGAGCAGGAAGGTGAAAGGGTAGGGATGTATGGAGTTATAGTATGAATTAGTAATTGGGTGACAGGGTGAAGGAGTCATTCGGGATTTTCAGAATTGGCAGGCTATAGTTGCCAATTATCCCAAAACAAATTTGTAGTAGCAGTGTTTAATATTAAGTACTTATCTATAAATACAGAGATATGAAAAAGAATAAATACTAAGCTCTGAATAAACACGAAGCTTAACAATTATAAATCAAATTGATTTTCCTGAAATGAAAGCAGCTTATCTGAAATCATATGGCAAGAAGGACTCAATGCAGTACGGTGAATTGCCGGAGCCTGTAATAAAGCCCGGTACTTTACTTGTAAGAATTAAGGCCGTATCTGTCAACCCTGTTGACTGGAAAATAAAAAAGGGTCTCCTGAAGATAATTAAAGGATCCAGGTTCCCCATGGTTATTGGTTCTGATTTCGCAGGAATTGTTGAAGAGGTCGGACCGGGAGTTGAAGGCTTTGAACCAGGTTCTAATGTTTATGGTGCCATTTCAGCATTTTCCAAAGAACAGGGAGCGCTATCAGAGCTTGCACTTGTTGATCTGAAATATGTACGTAAAATGCCATATTTCCTTACGTTCAGCCAGGCTGCTTCTCTTCCTATTGCTGCACTTACAGCACTTAACGGCCTTCGCCGGACTTATGTTACAAAGGGAGCCAGGGTGCTTGTTAATGGCGCAACTGGCGGTGTAGGACATTTTGGTGTACAGATGGCAAAAGCTAAGGGAGCTCATGTAACAGCTACATGCAGCAATGCTAACTTTGGTCTTGCTAAGGACCTGGGAGCTGATGAAATATATAATTACAAGGGTGATAAGCTTATACCCGAAGGAATACGTTTTGATGCAATTCTTGATGCATGGGGAATGATGGATTATAAGGAAATTTACCGTTTGTTAAAAAAGAAGGGTATATATGCTTCGCCACTCTATATGCCGTGGACGGTTTTTGCAGCTATCTATGTAAGGCTGCGTTATGGCAGGCAGATGACATCATCGAATATGCGGGCCCGTTCGGAGGATTATAAGGAGCTTGAATCTCTTATTGAGTCGGGTAAGCTGAGCCCTCTAATAGAGAGTACTTTCCCACTTGAGAAAGCAGATGAAGCCTTTGACAAGGCACAATATGGTCGCCCCAGGGGAAAGGTTGTTATAGAAGTGTAGACTGCAGGCAAGCTTGTATAGCCATTATTATAGGTAAGGGATTCCTTCCATTTGCTGATTATCTCCTCCCGCTAACTGCAAGGAGATAAAGTTGAGAAATTCGATATATTCCAAACCAACTACCGGACCTATCTGGGCTTAGGTCTCCCGACTTCCTGCATTTCAAGTTCGTCGGTAAGGTCTATTATGAGTTTAAATAGATTTTCATATCCATAAAGGGGGAGCTTATCAGGAGTGTCGTATATATTATGGGCACCGGCAGAGTTCCCTTTTGTAAGGAAGAAGATTGCTGGTACTCCCTTTTGATGAAAGGGCCAGTGATCGCTATTGGCCGACCCGTTTCTTTGCTCCACCTCTTTCATATAATGTTTTTCCTCGTTAATCTTCTGGATTATTGATGCTTCAAGCGGACGCTGAGGGCCATTAAACAATATAACACCATCCTGTCCTGTTCCAACCATATCAAGATTTATAGCAAGCTTAATTTTATTTAATGGAAAAAGGGGATTATTAGTATAATATGTCGATCCCATAAGCCCTCTTTCTTCTCCACTGAACAACATAAAGACCATTGAGTAGTAAGGCTTATCGCCACCGGCAAAATGTCGGGCCATGTCCAGTACCATCGCAGTGCCACTGCCATTATCAGATGCACCTGGGAAATAATTGCCTTCGCCAAAAGAACCGCACATATCGTAGTGAGCAGTTATAACAATATACTTGTCAGTCTGCCCGGGAATGTAAGCAATTACATTCTGGGTGGGGTATTTATCGTAGTACTTGTTTTTGATCTCAATTTCAATACTCTCAATTTTGTCAGGTAAAGCCTTCCTGTTAAGCTGTATATGAGGTACGGCCAGGGGTTCCCTGCCAACGCGTCCTATTGGAGTTTTAGCATAAACTTCTATCAAACCGGAAATTCCCATTTTACCGTTAATGGAAAGGGATTTAACAAAGCTGTATAATTCCGGGTTATTTAAACCGCTTGAATCAATTATTACAACAGTATTTTGACCTGCATTTTCAAGCGAACTGAGTAATCCAGCCGGGTTTTTCATTAAGGGGGCATCAATAAGCAATGGTTTAAAAGTCCCCGACAGGGCAGAGCTGGATGGGTTCATCATATAGTCGTCTCCGAATTTCAGTTCCCTGCCGTTTATTTTTACCGAGACCTCTTCCAGGCTATTAACATTAAAGGAATAATGTTGAAAAAAGTCTTTCCCAAATGGGCTCAGTCCAATATCAGTAAACTGATCAGCGAGATAATCAGCTGTCAGCTTATCACCCCTGTTGTAATAGGCCCGGCCAAAAAAACCGGGACTACATAAGCGATCGAGCTGTTTTCTTACATATATAATGTCCTGTGCATTCGACGGGATTATAGTAAGTATTAATAATACGCTGATTACAGTTAATCTGAGGTTTAGTTTGTTCATTATTATAAAAAATATTAAAGTGCATTTATAAATATTTTCTCAACAGTTTATTCGCTCAAGAGGTATGTGATGTTCTGGTATTAGTTGTTGAAGATAACTATTTATGATTTAATAAACAGTTTTAAAAATAATCTTTAAGAACTGTGATACTTCAGCTTTTCTGGCACAAAGACCAGTTTGTTCTAATGTAGTTCTCAATTCTTCACAACAGGTGCGACAGAACCCAGGTTCCCAACGGTAGCTCTTAAAAAAAAGAGGCCGTCTCAAAAGGGCAGTCTTCTTTTTGTTCTTAGGGTGAAGGATCGTTGGTGATAACAATTAACAGATTGTTAATTAAGAAGGGGGATGCTTCCCCCTCCAGTAAGCTCAATTTTAGTAAATTGAGGTATGCAAACTTCTAAAACAAAGGTAGTCTTTAAGAACTATAATTTCAACCAAAATATACTTCTTCCAGTGAGCAGTCGGTTTTCAGTAGAATCAGCAATTCACTTATTATTGATATATAAACATATATGTTTTTGAAAACCAGGTTGGATAAATGTATTATTTATGGCATCTAATGGTTGCGCTTTTGCCAGCCTTTTACCGAAAAATAACAACTTATCCCATGATACCTGATCGCATAATCTTAGAAGTATTAACTTCGCGGAAATTGAAATTTAGAGATGAACTATTTTTCTGCGGAGAATCTTTCAAAATCATTTGGTGATCAATTCCTTTTTGAAGGGCTTTCATTCGGACTTTCTCGTGGAGATAAAGTAGCTCTTGTCGCTCGCAACGGTGCTGGCAAGACAACGCTGCTCAGGATACTGATGGGTAAGATGGATCCGGACACCGGCGAGTATACTTTTCGCAGTGGTTTAAAGAGCGCCTTCCTCGAGCAGGCTCCCGATCTTGATGGTTCATTAACTATTGATCAGCTTATAGCAACGACCAATACACCTGTCCTTGCAGTAATAAGGTCTTATGAAAAAGCACTGGATAACCATGCAAAACATCAGAACAGTGCTTCTGATAAAAACCTTCAGCTTGCCACAAACAAGATGGACCAGGTTGATGCATGGGATTATGAAAGGCGTTTAAAACAGTTACTCGACCTGTTCAGGGTAAGCAACACAACACAAAAGGTGTCTGAATTGTCAGGAGGGGAGAAGAAAAGGCTGGCACTGGCAATGATCCTGCTCGATAAGCCCGATATTCTTATCCTTGATGAGCCAACCAACCACCTCGATATCCAGATGATCGAATGGCTCGAACAGTACCTGTCACAGACTGCACTAACTCTCCTGATGGTGACGCACGATCGCTATTTCCTCGACAGGGTTTGCAACCGTATTATCGAGATAAGCCTGGGAAAGATGTATCAGTACCACGGTAATTATGGACTGTTTCTACAGAAACGGGCTGAAAGGGAGGAGATCACCAGGGTGGAATCAGTGAAGGCCGGCCAGCTAATGAAAAAGGAGCTTGCGTGGCTTAACAGGATGCCTAAGGCACGCACAGGTAAATCAAAAGCAAGGATTGATGCTTTTGACGGAATAAAGGAGCGGGCTAATATGCTTACCGACGAGGGTGAACTGACACTGCGTGTAAAGTCACCACGGCTCGGCACAAAGATACTGGAGATAGATAATGTCAGTAAGGCATATGGCAGTACAAAGATACTGGATCATTTCAGCTACAAATTTGCAAAGGGAGAGAGGCTTGGCATAATAGGAAGGAACGGGACAGGCAAAACAGCTTTCCTGGATGTTATCTCCGGGGTAGCAGGAAAGGATCAGGGCACGATTGAAAGGGGCAAAACGCTTGAGATAGGCTATTACCGCCAGATGGGAATGGAGTGGAGAGATGATCAGAGAGTGATTGACGCAGTAAAGGATATTGCTGAAGTAGTATCAATAGAAGATGGCAAAACAATATCTGCATCCCGGTTTCTTGAACACTTTATGTTTACTCCTGAGGCGCAGTATAAAATGATCTCCAAACTGAGCGGAGGAGAGCTGCGCAGGCTGCACCTCCTGACAGTGCTGATAAAAAATCCTAATTTTTTAATCCTTGATGAGCCCACCAACGACCTCGACCTGTTTGCACTTAACAGGCTTGAGGAGTTTTTACTTTCGTTCAAGGGCTGTCTTGTTATTGTATCACACGACAGGTATTTTCTTGATAAACTCACCGATCACATCTTTATATTCGAGGGAGGGGGCGAAATAAAGGATCACTACGGAACATATTCCAGTTATCGGCCATCCCGGGGGAGGGTAGAGATTAAAGATAATACCGGCAAAAATCGCAATGCTGACAGGAGGAAGAAGCCGGCCATAAAAACAAAGCTCACCTTCAGCGAGCAGCAGGAGTATGAGCAGCTGGAGGCTGATATTGAGGAGCTGGAAAATGAAAAATCATCACTTGAAGCAGAGCTCAGCACGAGGGGACTGCCTTATGAGATACTCGAAGAAAAATCAAAGAGAGCAGCAGAAATAATTGATCTTATCGAATCAAAACTAAACCGCTGGATGGACCTGGGACAGTATGTGAAAGACTAAAAAAGGAAGCTGGTCAGCATGCCCGGTTTTGGGTGGTCAGGGAGACCGGATTTTGTACCCTGGGCTTCAGTCCTGAAAATATACAATCCCATTCGAATGGCGACCCGCGAACGAATTCATTAAAGCACATATATACAGCGATATACGTCAACCTGATTAAGTGCAGTAACCGAAAAGGGAGCGATTGAATTTGTTAATCATAAAACCGATCAAACAATTAGTAATAAACCCAATTAAGCATGGTAGTGTTCCATCCAGTGTGTCTGGAGATTTGTCTTTCTCAAGTTAGTTTAATAATGAATTAGATAGAATAAATTGAAGAAAGGCATCAGTAATATATTATAGATATGGCGGGGAAAATGTTGCCTCGCCCGATTGCCCGGGGCGGCGATCCCTTAGCTTCAGTACTGCAAATAAATGCTGCCATCCGCCTTACGGCGCATGGTATTTTGATTTTTATAGTCACTCCTGAAAGCAAGCTTTCATGTTCCTATAAAAACAAAAACCACCTTCTCGTGAAGGTGGCAGCATTTGCTTGATCGTGGAGCTGGCGGGATTCGAACCCGCGTCCAGTCAAGGAGACCATATGCTTTCTACATGCTTAGTTCTGCTTGATTGTCGGGATTAATAAGGTGCAGAACAACCGGATTAATCCTTATCTCCTGTTATTTCACCATCGGAGCGGAGCACTCCTCAGGCTATCCCTGATTTCCGTGCGCCTCCATATCGGGTTGGCTCAGGGTCGAACCGCCCGGGAGACGTCTCGTCCCGGTACCTGGTACCGGGATCAGGCGTAACGTACTGTTATTCGGCTACGCTGCGAGAGCAAAATTATTTTCGCCATTTGTAAAATCTGCAACACAGTTTTTAAGAGCTGCGTTACCACACTCTGCATGCTTACATACCACCTCATCTTGCTGTCGAAACCATGTCAGCCCCGTTATGTGGTATTAATGTTAAAGAACGCCTGCAGGCAAAGAAGCTTTAAGCTACGGGCTATTGCCTGTGTCCGGATAAACGCAGCTGCATATGTCATAAGACTTTAAGCTGCTACCGGACAGGCTGCTTTTTGCCTCTGCAAAGATATAATAAAAATATGTTAAATAATACCCCTTAAGATACTGCAAAAACTGGGCCGAAATTCGTAAATTCACATCAGCCAAATAATACCCGTTAAGAAATCAAAAACCGGGCCTAAAATTTGTAAATTCATAACACTCTAATAATAATATTTTTATTTATGGGGAAAAATATAAAAGTAGGAATACTGAGAGAAACAAAGAATCCACCCGATAAGCGGGTGCCACTTACTCCGGCACAGATAGTGGATCTTCAGATAAAATATCCTGATGCCGAATTCTTCGTGCAGCCAAGCGACCTGCGTTGCTATTCGGATGATGAATACAGGTACCTTAAGATACCTGTCCAGGAAGATATGAGTGACTGTGACATACTTCTGGGGGTGAAAGAGGTGGATAAGTCCACCTTTATACCGGGAAAGACATACCTGTTCTTTGCCCATGTGGCCAAGGAGCAGCCATATAACAGGGAGATGTTCAGGACAATGGTAGAGAATAGCATCCGACTTATTGATTATGAGTACCTGACCAGAGATAACGGTGAACGTGTAGTTGCCTTCGGACGCTGGGCCGGGATAGTGGGAGCTTATAACGGCCTCCGGGCACGGGGTATACGCACCGACAGGTTCAGCCTGAAACCCTGTCATGAATGTAATGACCTGGATGAGGTATGGGCCGGATTGAAAATGATAGACCTTATACCCGGACTCAAAATTCTTGTTACTGGTGAAGGCAGGGTGGCAGGCGGTGCTATGGAGACAATAGCCAATACCAATGCCGTTGAGGTGAGTCCTGATGACTTCCTGAATAAGCAGTTTGATGTGCCGGTGGTATGCCAGATAGGTCCGCAGCACTATACAAAAAGGAAAGACGGTAAAGCCTTCAGCTTTGATCATTTCGTAAAGAACCCGGGTGAATATGAGTCTGCTTTTGAACCATATACACGTGTGACTGATATATTTGTAGCTGCCCATTTCTGGGATCCTGAATCGCCGGCCTTCTTTACCCTTGAGGATATGAGAAAGCCTGATTTTAACATTTCAGTGATAGCTGATATCAGTTGTGATATTAACGGGCCCATACCTTCAACAATAAGGGCTACCACCATTGCCGATCCCTGTTATGGCTTTAACCCGCATACAGGTGAAGAGGAAAGGCCATTCAAAAAACCTGAAAATATAACAGTAATGGCAGTGGATAACCTGCCGGGCGAGCTGCCCCGCGATGCCTCATCCGATTTTGGAGGACAGCTGATGGATAATATTATGGATGACCTTCTGGGGCGTAAAAAGTCGGAGATGCTTGAAAGGGCCACTATTTGTGAAAACGGGGAGCTGACCAGCAGCTACAGTTACCTGGAAGATTATCTGAAACAGGATTAACTGAATGGACCGGATCTGTACCGGTTCCGCCATAACCCTGACTATCTTTTTTAAAAACATATCAGTGTGATGAATAATGTCTGTAAAAACGGAAGGAATTAAAATAAGCAATCTCTAAAAAAATAATCAAGCTATGAGAAAAACCTATTCGGTTATGGTAGCCCTGCTGCTTTTAGCGGGACTAACCATGGCTCAGGACAACCACCCCGTGGTGGGGATAAGTGATAACAGGCCGGGTATCTATGGCCTTACCGGGGCAAGCGTCATAAGCACCTATGATGCTGATCCTGTCAAAACAGATATACTGGTGGTCAGCGGCAGGATAAAAGCCATGGGTAAAGATATTGATTTCCCGGAGGGCACCACTGTTATTGACCTTGAAGGGAAACTCATCTACCCATCCTTTATAGATATACATACCAGCTACGGTGTGCCCGGGGAAAAGAGTGAGAACGGCGATCCGGCGGCTGCTTATATGAGACAGATGCAGAGAGGCGGACCATCGGAGGATGAGCCCAGGGTGGCCGATTACTGGAACCAGGGTATACATGAGAGCTATGATGTACTGAGTGAGTTTAAAGCTGATAATAAGAAGGCTGAAGCTTACCGCGAAGCCGGTTTCGGGGCCGTGGTAACATCCGGAGATGATGGTATAGCGAGGGGACGGTCAGCGCTGGTGAGCCTGGCAGATGGGAAGCCAGGTAAACTGGTACTGAAAGGAAATGCCAGCGTCAACTACTCGTTCAACAGTGGATCATCAGAAGACAGGTATCCCACCGCACAGTATGGAGCCATAGCACTGCTGAGACAGTTTTACCTCGATAGCCAGTGGTATGAAAAGCTGCCGGAAGGGTATTTCTATGACACCTCCCTGGAGTCATTGGGAAGGAACAGGTCCCTGCCTAAGATATTCGAGGTAAGCGATAAGCTTGAGATAATGAGGGCAGATGCCATAGGCAATGAGTTTGGTATACAGTATATAATCAGGGGCGGTGGTAACGAATACCAGATGCTGGATGAGATAAAGAAAGCGGGTGTGTCATTGATAGTGCCCCTTGATTTTCCTGAGGCACCTGATGTGAAGGATCCTTATGAAGCAGCGACAATACCACTGAGTGAGCTTAAGCACTGGGAGATGGCTCCGGCCAATGCTGCTATGGTCAGTGAAGCGGGCATTGAGTTTGCACTTACTGCAGATGAGCTGTCTAAACCCGGCGATTTCCTGGGAAAGCTGAGGAAGGCTGTTGAAGCGGGACTGGATAAAGAGCAGGCACTGAAAGCATTGACATACACCCCAGCTAAAATGATAGGGGCGGAAAATATGCTGGGAGCATTAAGGGAAGGTATGGTTGCCAATATGCTGGTGTGCTCGGGTGATATATTCGATAAGGACTGTGTGATCCATGTAAACTGGATACAGGGACGTCCCTACAGCTTTGTTGACCCTGAGATGACAGATATACTGGGCAGCTACAGCCTTGTGGCAGGAGACGAGACCTTTGATATGAATATAAGCGGTAAGCCTGAAAAACCTTCAGTAAAGATTAAATCAGGGGATGAAGAATTTAAATCCGCCATCAGCTGGAAAAATGAGCTGGTAAATATAACCATTACAGGGGATGAGGGTATCATTGCTCTGTCAGGTGCTTATTATGACGGCAGTATGAGAGGTGACGGTACTCTTGCCGATGGCAGCAGATGTAAATGGAAGGCCGTTGAGACAGAACCCGGAGACGGGGGTGGAGATGAGACAGAAGATGAGGATAAAGATAAAAAGGATGCCGGGCAAGAATCTTCCGGCGGTAAAAAAGATGCAGGCGATGGACAGTCCGGTAAGGTAATTTATCCCTTTGTTGCCTATGGTCTGGAAAGTGAGCCGGAACAGGAGAAAATATTATTCCGCAATGCTACGGTGTGGACACTTGATGAGAACGGCAGGATGGAAGGAGCAGATCTGCTTGTTGAGGGTGGAAAGATAGTGAGTGTGGGTGTTGATCTTAACAGCAGGGGTGCAAGAGTGATAGACGCCACAGGAATGCACCTTAGCCCTGGAATTATTGATGAGCATTCACATATAGCAATGGCATCATCCAACGAGACAGGCCAGGCCATAACATCGGAGGTGCGTGTGGGAGATATTCTCGATCCCTCTGATATAAGTATATACCGTCAGCTGTCGGGCGGCGTTACAGCAGCCCACTTGCTTCACGGATCAGCCAACCCCATAGGTGGACAGTCGGTGATAATAAAACACCGTTGGGGATCACCGGCAGAGGATATGAAGGTGGAAGGCCAGGTGGGCTTTTTGAAGCATGCCCTTGGGGAGAACGTGAAGAGGTCAACAAACAGGTACCCCAACTCAAGGATGGGTGCAGAGCATATCATACGTGATGCTTACCAGCGGGCCCTCGACTACAGGTCGGAATGGGAAAGGTATAATGCCGCAGGTGGCAGCGAGAGGGAGAAGCTTATTCCGCCTCGCCGCGACCTCGAGCTGGAGGCGCTGGTTGATGTGCTGGAGGAGAGGAGTTTTATCACATGCCACACCTACGTGCAGAGCGAAGCGGTTATGCTTATGAGACTGGCAGAGGATTTCGGGATAAAGGCTCATACGCTGATACATTTTAATGAGGCTTATAAGGTGGCGGATAAGATGAGGGAGCATGGCGCCGCAGGTTCTGTCTTTTCCGACTGGTGGAATTATAAATATGAGGTGTATGAAGGGATCAACTATAATGCCGCCACACTGGTGCAGCAGGGAGTGCTTACCTGCATTCATTCCGATAATGCTGAGATGGCGCGCAGACTTAACCAGGAGGCCGGCAAAACAGTTACCTATGGTGGACTCGACCAGGTTGAGGCACTTAAGCTGGTTACTCTTAACCCTGCAAAGATACTGCACCTCGATCACCGCATGGGCAGCATTGAGCCCGGAAAGGATGCAGACCTGGTGCTGTGGACCGATAACCCGCTGTCGGTATATGCCCGCGCCAGAATGACACTTGTTGATGGCAGGGTGTACTTTGATGAAGAGAAAGATGCTGAGATGAAGAAAGAGATTGACAGGGAAAGGAACAGGATAATACAAAAAATAATGAAAGAGGGAGGATCATCGTCGCGTCAGCAGAAAAAGTCGAAAAAAACATTTTAATCCATTATGACGAAATGAACGCCCTCATGACGCGCGAAAACATTTCGCTGATCACATTATAAAAATTTAACCAAATGAAACGAAAAATAATATATACACTGGGCGGCCTTCTGCTGGCTTTTAATATAATGAATGCACAGGTTCTTCCTGTGGTGGCACCTGAACAGGATAAGCCGCTGATGCTTACCGGCGGTAATATACATACAGGTACCGGTGAAGTGATAAGCGGAGCTGACATAGCTTTCAAAGACGGAAAGATAATGGCTGTCGGCACCCTGGAGGGGATGCCTGAGTACGCTGATTACGAAGCTGTTAATGTCAGCGGCAAGGAGGTGTATCCCGGACTGATATTTTTAAATACCGGGCTGGGGCTGACGGAGATAGGCAGCGTGGATGTAACAGTTGATAACAGTG
>JAWLFR010000201.1:0-3070 GCA_041685495.1 Bacteroidales bacterium | reverse complement strand
TATCAGTGTTATCCATATTGATATAACTGAACAATCCGGTCACAGGATCATAAATATTCAGGCCTCCGGTATATGTACCTATATATATTTTCTGATCAGGGCCCTCCATTACAGGATGGACATTGTTATAGCTCAAGCTGTTCTGACCGGGTTCATTAACAAACCTGGTAACTATTCCTGTTTCCGAACTGATCCTGTTCACACCGCTGCCTTCAAGTCCTACCCAGATATCTCCATTACTGTCTTCTGTTATATAACTCACTTCCTTTCCTCCCAGGTCATAGGGCCCGAAGCCTGCCGATCGTATAGAAAAGAACTCATGACCGGAATACCAGATATTAATCCCCCCGAAATATGTCCCCACCCATATATTCCCCAGGTTATCAGGAAATATTTTATATATAGCATTACTATTCAGACCATCTGGATTTGCAGGGTCATATTTCAGATAATCAATATTATCATAGACCGGTGACCAGATGGCAATGCCGTTTTCCGTTCCCATCCATACATTCAGCTCATTATCGTATACAACAGACCTTACCATATTATGGGGTATCCGTCTGGATTCTTCACAATCATCACAGAATTTTATTTCTTCACCTGAATCAAGCACAATCCTTGTGAGCCCTATTTCAGCATCACTGATCCACAAATTATTATAGCTGTCAATATCGAACAAATGCAGATTATCAGGATGAGAGTACCGGACAGCAAACTTATATGCCTGACCGGACTCCTGGTCAACAGAGATTAAATATTCATCAGAACTTAAAAATGCCAGTTTTCCCCTGCCTTCAGCAATCCTTATAAAATTCCGTCCTTTGATAAACTGTTTAGAATCAACATAAACTTCATGCAGCGGAAGGATAAGGTCAAACTCTGAATCGGCTACATACGGCTGCCCGTCCTGCAGAAATATCATATCACCGTTTTCCTGCATCAAAATATTCGAATATGCGGAATATTCACCCGGTATTATCACCTCCTCGTATTTGTCAAGCTCTTCAATATATCTGAATAACCTGGAGTCTGTGGTAGTTACAAAAACCTCCCCGTTGTTTCCGGTCAAAAACACCGGCACTTTAAGCTGAACATTTTGACCTGCCGTATCGAGGGTCTCATACTCAATAAATTCATAGCCATCGAACCGGCATATTGAATTTCGCATGGCAACCCACATAAAGCCCTGCGAATCCTGGGCAAAGTCCGTTATGGCAGAATACGGCAAACCATCCTGGTTAGTATAATGGATAAATTCTCTTTCCTGTGGCAGAGCTGCAAGTGATATCTGCATTGCCAGGGAAAGAAGCAATAAATACCTTATTTCTGCCCTTAGTTTCAAAGCGTGAAAATTACCATCTTTTATCGATTATCTTAAATATTGAGTCTGCTGAAGAACCTGGTGCCTTCTTTGCCTGTATCTTTTTAATCTCTATTTCACACTCCATTCATACAACCCCACAGATTTTTCACCCATTTCCACTTCCAGCTTCAGAGCATCTGTTTTAACTGGAATAAATTCAACTTTACTAATATCATCCAGTAAGATAAGTATTGATAAAATCGCTTTTTTCATATTTTGATATTAAACGGGTTTTTTAAAATTCATAAATATCCGCTCTGCTTCTTTTGTGTAATCCTGGTGGGTGCCGGCACTCTTCAGGGCTTTGCCAGCTGCCTCGTTCATACCCCCCGGAGTTGCTGCATGATCCGAAAGTGCATTAAAATCAGGGTTATCCATATTTCCCGCCATAAGAGATAAGGCAGAGAACATATCTGCAACGTATTTATTTGCAATACTCTTTTTAACTCCATTTTCAGATGCCCATTTACTTAATTCAGATAACATATCATAATAGGGGGTTATCAGTCCGGTAAGTGCCCATAAAGCATGTAACTGGTTCTCATCCTCCACAATTATAGGATTGCCTATTTCTGAAAATATCTGCAGTACCCTGTCATCAGGAGAAAACACAGGTATGGGACAGTTATGGGTGATAACAGCAGGGAGCGGTATTGCACGTGTAATTGATTTAGCAGGTTTACACAGGTTCCTTAAGATCCCGTAAGATGTATATGGTATCAGTGAAACAATTATGTGGTCGGACCTGTATTCAAGCCCTGACAGTATGTTCAGGTAAACATCCGGTTTCAGGGCAACAAAAACAATATCCGATTCGTTCAGAACATCCTTATTTGATTTCATCCTTGTAACCCGGGTAAACTTAGCTTCAAGTGCAATTGATTTTTCTTTGTTCCTGGGAGAAAGAAAAATCCTGTAATCTTTTAAGCTGCTGGTACAAATAGCTTCAACAAGCGCACTGCTAATCTTTCCTGTTCCTAAAAATCCTATGTTCATATATTTACCTCTTCTTATTATTCATATCAGTTTAAGCCACAAGATTTTGTGTCTCAACCCACGTTCATTCATTCAGTACCTGCCTGATCTTCGCAAGGGAATCCGATGATAAAACATAACATCTGTCAGCCCATTCCTGCCATTTATTTGCCAGTTCGTTCATCTTATCCGGCTTCTTATTTTCTTTATTACAGACTTCTGTCCGGTCATCAAAAATATTAAATAATTGCCACGGATTACGACCAATCTTCACCCCTTTCCATCCGTCTTCAGCAATAATACCATTTCTGCCAATATGCTCCACAAAGTAATAGTCCCTGTTTATTCTTTCGTTATCAATAATTGCCGGCATCAGGTTAAGGCCTTCCGTCGGTATGATACTGTTACCATTGTAATTCTCCGGATATTCAGAATTACTTACAGCAACCAGAGTAGGCATAATATCTATTATCCCTGTGAGCTGATCACGGTATATACTATCAGTTTTAACTTTTCCCGGCCAATAAACGATAAAAGGTGTGGCTATTCCTCCTTCCCAGGTGCTGGATTTATGACCGGAAAAAGGTGTATTGCTATACCGTGACCAGTTTCTGCCGTAGCTGTAATATGTATCAGGCGTTCCTGCCATTTTCCGGCCGTCATTGGAATAATCTATCACTGTCCCATCTCTTGTTTTAACTGGTCCGAACCTTTTTGCCCACGGGTTAT
>JAWLFR010000063.1:0-12756 GCA_041685495.1 Bacteroidales bacterium | reverse complement strand
ACCTCGGCAATCCTCAGGTCTCCTGCCAGTGAGGTCAGCATAAATGCTTCATTCCTTGCCAGTCCGTATACCTCTTCAAGGTAATCGATCATATAGCTGCTGGCTTTGCGTGCTGCCTCATCAAGCGTGGGAGCAACAGCAGTAACAGCATATGTCAGGTCTGTCTCATACTGCGGTTCGCTGATATCTCGGTCGCCTTTTATCACCTTGAGTTCGTATACCACCCTTCCCGGCACTTCTATAGCCGTGCCGCACACCTCACCTGCACCCTGTGCAGCATGCATATCACCCAGCGAGAAGAGGGCTCCCTCCACAAAAACAGGAAAATAAAGGATGATGCCCTCTGTCATATGCGGATCATCCATATTACCCCCGTTGGCCCTGGGAGGAATAGTGGACAGCATTTCCTCAGTGGCAGGTGCCACGCCCATAACACCCGGAAAGGGTTTGAGGGGCACAGTTATCCCGTCAGCAAATTCTATTGACTCCATGTCCTTTGACAGTTCAAATGTGCGCATCAAAGGCTCAAACTCCTCCTCCAGGAAGATGCCGTTTACTATGCGTGTCCATCCCCAGTCGCCTATCTCCACCACATGAAGCTTAACCTGCAATATATCGCCGGGCATGGCCCCCTCAACAAAAACAGGCCCGGTAAGCGGATGGATAAGATCAGGATTATAGTCCTCCAGGGCAGCAAACTCAGCAGCTGTCATCCCCGGCTTTATCTGCTCATCAGCAGCCTCCTCGGTAAATGCTTCTATCACCGCCCCGTCTTCCACGGTAAGCACCGGCTCGATCAGGCTGCTGAACTTATTATGTGTCTGGTCGCGACTCAGACTGTAATCAATGGTATATTCCTGCCCGGTCTTTTCTTCTCTTTCACTGCTTTCTGTATCTGTGCATGATGAAAAAAGAAACGGCATAATCATTAAAGATAAAACAAGAAAAATGTAGCCCGTTGATATTTTCATAATCTTAAAATTATTTGCATGAAACCCGGAAAAATATTTTCATGCCGGTGTTATTATTATGGTTTATTCACGGTAATAAAGGTATGAATTTATTTTATGGCACACATGGTGAATGAGCTTATCCCTGCAAACCCGTATGATTATAATAGCCGAAGAGTCAACACTGTGAAAATATTACTCATTCCATGGAATTATTACACAATTACTCCGCCGGGCACAACAGGGCAACAGGCCCATATATACTACATTTTGTGGCTATTACATTAAGCTCCCGCTTAGAAGGCTCTTCTGGCAGGCATTTTTCACAGTTCTTTTACAGTATATGAATCATTATAATATTTTATTCATAATGCAGGCTTGCCTGTAAGAATTAAAACAATGAAACAATATGAAACGCAGTTTAAAGAATCTCACTGATTACACAGTGCAGTCAAATGACGGAATGAAAGGGAAAGTAAAAGATTTTCTTTTTGATGAGGAAAGCTGGATTATAAGGTATCTTGAGGCCGATTTCGGCTCGCATATCAAAGATAAAAGGGTACTTATTCCGGCCGTTTTTCTGAATGAGCCCGACTGGGACAATAAGGAATTCCCGGTAAACCTGAAGAAAGAGAATATTGAGGCCTGTCCCGCCCCTGATGAGGTGGCACCCATATCAAGGGAATACGAAAAGCAGATAGCATCTTTTTACGAGATCGAATATTACTGGCCTACCTTATACACATCACCTGCAGGTACAGGTGTTTACTACCCGCCCCGTCCCATCGAAACACCAAACAAGATAGTTAATGAAGATGAACTGGATACCAACCTCAGAAGCTTTAAGGAAGTAAAGGGATATTTTATCCATGCCACTGATGGCAGGATAGGACATATCAATGATATAATTATTGATGATGAAGACTGGCAGCTGGTTTATATTATTATAGACACAAAAAACTGGGTGCCATGGAGCAGGGAAGTAATACTATCAGTAGATATACTGGATGAAATAAATTATGTCAGGAGCGAAGTGAGTGTACCCCTTACAAAAGACAATATAAAGGAAGCACCGGAATTTGATCCCGGACATCCCATCGATATGGATTATGAAAAAGCACTAAATAAGTATTATAAGGAAATACTCGAAGAAAGGCGTGAATAGTATGATAAGGTAAAAAACCGGAACAGTTTTTCCTGTTACCGGGCTAAGAATTTAAAAAACTATAATACAGGATTTTTTTCCGGAGTAATAATTAAAAAACAACAGATTATGGACCAGGATAAATTAAAACTTGAAGCAAAACAGAAAGTAGACGAAATATCTTCATTGCTCGAAAAGATCAAAGACCAGAAAGTAGATGAGATGGACAAAATAGAACATGAAGCACTGGTAAAAGAGCTGGAAGATATCAGGAACAAAATAGAGAAGGAATATAAAGCGCTCGATACATCCGTAGAACAGAAATGGGATGAATTTGACAAAAACATATACCAGGATATAGAATCCTTTAATAATGCATATATGAAAGCAGGCCATCTGTTTAAACCGGGAAAAGGCAGCCGGAAAACAGAGAGGGAATAGTTCTATAAACCGTAAATTGACGCCGGAATTCATTACCTTTAGATGCTATTAACCAATCTGTTCTCCATTAATGAATAATAATGAAATTCCCCGGGCCATTGAGAATATCTTCACCGCTGAAAATCCCGGTGAGGGTGATAATAAACTGCTAGAGTATTCTTATGATATTATTGATGATATTATTCTGGCCCTGGATGTGGAGGGCCGGATTAAATTCATGAATAAGCGGGCCAGACAGTTGATGGGTTTTGACCATAATAATTATTATGGTAAGAGCTTTGCTGATATAGCCATTCCGGAAGAGGAGAGAGATGAATACAGGATGTTCATTAAAAAGATAATAAAGGACCGGCAGAATCACGGCCAGGTATATAACTTCCAGATCCTAACAGGACCGGAAAGGAAAGAGACAAGCTTTATCAGGTCATATAACCATGTAATAAGGAAGGCTGAGAAAAGTCCGCTGGGCCTGTTCATTCATGGCCGGATAGCTGAAGAGGCGGTACAGATAATACCCCGCAAAAAGAATACAGACAAAAGCAGGGATAATAAGGACAAAACCCAGAGGCAGGCAACAAGTGAGTTCATTGCAAATATCAGTCATGATATCAGGACACCACTAAGTGCAATAATGGGCTTTACCGAACAGCTTATGCAAACCGGACTGGACAAAAAACAGGAGGAATATCTTGAAATTATTGATAAATCCTCCGAACACCTTTATGACCTGGTAAATGACATACTTGTGTATTCAAGGAGTGAGGCCAGGCAGATAAAACTGGATGCAGGCCCTTTCAAGATAGACAACACCATTAAATATGCCTTCAAATCACTTAAGGCAAAGGCAAAAGAGAAAAATATCCGCTTCTCCTACGAGATAGATGATGCACTGGATGTGATTGTTATAGGCGATTCATTCAGGCTACGGCAGGTACTGCTGAATATGCTGAGCAATGCCATTAAATTTACAGACAGGGGTTATGTTAAGCTGAGATGTATGGCCGAAGAAAAATCAGGTGACTACCTGAGAGTGCGCTTTGATATTAAAGATACCGGGATTGGTATCAGTCCGGATAACCTCAAAAAAATATTCAGCAAATTCAGGCAGGCTGATCCGGGCGGGGGAAGGAAATACGGGGGCACAGGACTGGGACTGACCATATGCAAGAACCTGATCGAACTGCAGGATGGCAGTCTTTCTGTTTCAAGCCGTGAAAATGAAGGCTCAACTTTCCGCTTTACCATACCCTACGAGAAGGCTAAGATGAGTAAGCTGTTATCAGATGACACAGGGCAAATAGATAAGGATAAGCTTAAAGGCAGGAAGATATTACTGGTTGAAGATGACAGCATTAACAGGCTGCTCGGAAAAACAATACTTGAGAAGTTTGAATGCTCATACGACCTGGCCGTAAACGGCAGGGAGGCAATCCGGAAGATTGACAATAATTACTACGAACTGGTATTGCTCGATATTAACCTGCCCGATATTAACGGACTGGATATAGCCGGTTATATACGGAATGAAAAAAAGGATAACAAAATAAAGATAGTGGCCTTCTCTGCCGTAATAACAGCTGAGGATATAAGGGAATATAAGAATGCAGGTATGGATGATTTCCTGCTGAAGCCCTATAAGGAGATAAACCTGTATAATACACTATGTAATGCCCTTGATATTGAACATGATACCACCCAGGAATCAAAGACCGAGGTAATTTTAAAAGAAGGACCGGCCGACAGCCTTTATGACCTGTCAGGACTAAAAGAAATGATAGGAACAAATAAGGAAGCCTATAAACGGGTGCTGAGTGAGTTTATAACAAATTCACAAAACACCATTAATCTTTTTAAGGAATCAATGGATGCAGGCGACTGGACAAGTATAGGCAAAGCCTCGCATAAGATACTTCCCTCATACCGGCATCTGAAGATTAATTCGGTAATCCCGAAACTGGAGGAGATAAACAGAAGAACAGTTGTGGGCAGCAATGCTGATACAATGCCTGAACTGCTCAATAAAACTATAAGATCAATGGAAAAAGTGCTGGATGCAATAAAGAAAGAACTGTCAGAGGTATTAACTGAAGAATGATAAAAAAGGAGTAATCGTGGGAACAAAGAATCTTAATATATATAATATTGATGCAGCGGTGCTGGTGCTTCATAAGCTGATGCCGGAAGCTGCAACCATAAAGCGTTGGAAAAGCAGCGGAATAAAAATCTCTGTATTTTGTATTGATGAGGTATTTGCAGACAAGCTGTCAGCTCAACTTGAAGGTCTGAGCGAAGGTGTACATCTCCTGCCACAGAATGTGTCTAAAAGAAATAATAAATCAACATATATACTGAAAGAAAGGATTAAAAATCTGGGTGCCGGACTTAAAAAAACAATATTACTTGCTGACCATCCTTCCTCTATAGCAAAAATGAAGCCCACAGGGATAGCTCTGTCAGCAGGATTAAGCAATGATAAGACCGGTAAAAAAGCTTTTTATGATAGCGGAGCGGATATTGTAGCTGATAATATTGACAATATAACTATACATAACGATGAAGGTGGGAGTCCGCGATTCAGCCAGTCCATCCCCGGCATATTCGAACAGTTTGAAGGCTTCACCGCTTCACTGGAAAACAAGAAACCTGTATTTTTCTTCGATTATGACGGCACATTAACACCTATTATCAATGATCCCGAAAAAGCATATATAAGCGAAGAAAAGAGGGAACTGCTTAAAAAACTGTCAGAAAAATACTCTGTAGCCGTTGTCAGCGGAAGAGATATGATGGATATAAAGTCTTTTATAGGTCTTGACAGCATAATATATGCCGGCAGTCATGGTTTCCGCATATCAGGTCCTGACGGCATGCATATGATACATGAAAAAGCCCTTGAGTTATTACCCGCGCTGGACCGCATGGAGAAAGAACTGGTCAATACACTGGAAAAAGACATCCCGGGAATCAGCATAGAAAGAAAGTATTTTGCCATTGCCATCCATTACAGGAATGCGCCCCCCGGATCATTCAATGCTGTAAAAGAACATGCTGACAGGCTTATAGCCGGCAACAGTGATTTTAAGAAAGGCAGGGGTAAGAAGATACTGGAAATAAAACCGTCTCTCGACTGGCACAAGGGCAAGGCTGTTGAATGGATAATGAACAGTCTCGGTTTTTCCTTTCCGGACAGGTATCTGCCAATGTATATTGGTGATGACATTACTGACGAAGATGCGTTCAGAACACTGGCAGATGATGGCATTGGCTTACTGGTAGGCAGGCACAGCCAGCTATCGGCTGCCCACTATCACCTGCAGAACGTAGAGGAGGTGGACAGGTTTCTCAAATATCTTGTTGATTCATCCGGACTCTGAAAGTGACGCCGGCTGAACGAAAGACACTGCACAGACTTTTTCCCGGATTTCTTAGTAAGGCCGGCTGAGCGGAAAACATTAAACAGTCTTTTCCTCATCCTCTTCAATACTTTCTTCCAGGTTTTTCTCATCCATAACGTCCTCTATCTGTGAGGCATCGATAAGACCCTTACCGGCAGCATGCCTGGCCGCCTCTGTGCTTGTCTTAACAACTATCATCTCAGTGCCAAGCTCCCTTGCCTCCTCTGCCTGCCTTTCCAGTTTCCTGTTATGCCTCTTCTTGCCGATATACCTGATATATATAACTTTCACCCTTCCGGGGTACATCTCTGTCATCTTAAGGTAAATATCCGGATCCTCCTGTCCGCTGTCGCCTATCAGTATAAAATTATGGAGGTAATAATGCTCAAACAGGTCTTTAATCCTTTCCACCTTATCATTAAATTTTTTTCCTGAGCGGAAGATACTGAAAAGGCTGAGCCTCACATCACTGAGCAGTAAGGGTCCGGCAGGCATCATCTTATCCTTAAAGAAATCCACCAGCAGGTCATACAGGTTCCACTCACTGGCGCTGACATAAAAGACCGGCCTTTTCTCTCCCTCTTCCGGCTTATTCAATGCACGGTAAAAAGCTGCAACTCCTTCGAAAGGTGATCGTGTTAATGCATTCTTTGACATCATAACCCTCAGCTTTTTCAATGTTTTGGTGGAATGGGATACCAGAACGGTATCATCTATATCTGACACAACGATGTAATCCGGTTCTGAACTAACGATAAAAGCAGTAGATTCAACCCTTACCGGCTCTACTTTTTCATCCAGCCGGTCAATAAGGGTGAAGCTGACAGTATCGGATATCGTCCCGTCAGGCAAAGGCTTCCTGGGGAGTATTGTATGAAACAGGCCTCTTTCATTAGTCCTGACAATAATGTCCTGTCCGCAATAATTAATCTCAACCCTCACCCCTGCGATCTCATCACCTGAGTATCTTTTTACCATTGTGAGGATATTCTTCCACATATTTTGTCCGGGCTCGGGTCTTGCCAGTCCCTTATCTTCAATAACTGCACCGGTAATCATCACCTTGTTTTCGGTGCCATATGCATTATATGGAAGTATCACAGGGTCACCCAGCATGCCCAGCCGCTTCTTAACGGCTATCCGTACAGCTTTGAAAGGGTTTATTGCCTTTCTTAAAAAGAAAAGTATAGTTTTTTTAACCATAAGAGTAATATTGCATTGTTTTTGAATGTATGATCAAAAGGCAGACCAATATCTGTGAGCGTGTGTGCGGGAGGAATAAAATAATATCTATATGGAAAGAATCATGTTTTTCCTGAAACCCGGTGCGGGTAAGGAACTCTTTGAAGAACTGGAAGAGACAATAATTAATAAATCAAAACAGCATAACTACCTGTTCAGCATCTTTAATATCCCGGAAGAACCTGAACTGGCAAAGATAGATCATGCTATTGACAACTTCCGTCCTGACATTGCTGTGGCAGGTGGTGGCGACGGCACGGTAAACCTTGTTGCCAGAAAGATTGAAGGAAGAGGTGTCAGGCTGGGCATCATACCCCTGGGTTCATCCAACGGACTCGCATACCAGTTGAATATTCCGGAAAGTCCGGACGAGGCGGTGGACCTGGTAGCAAAGGGTGACAGCACAAAGATTGACACACTGATTATCAATGACAGCAATATATGCCTGCATATGTGTGACCTCGGGATGAATGCAAGGGTCATAAAAAGGCGTGAAGAGGAAGATGGAGGAGGTTTCCTGGGCTATGTTAAGCAATACTTCAAAGAACTGGGTTATAAGCATAAATTCAGGTTTAATATAGATGCCGGCGACAGGCACATCAGTGGCAAGGCGGTAATGATAGTGCTGGCCAACTCATCCTATTATGGCACCGGGGCCAGGATAGCTCCCGAGGGCCGTCTTGACGACGGAAGCTTTGAGATTGTTATTGTAAAAGCATACACCCTGCGCTTTTTTATGGATATGCTGATAACCATCTTTTATAAAAAATACAATAACAAAACAACCAGGTATATAATTAAAGCAAAGAAGGTCAGCATTACTACAGATAAATCGCAGGAGATGCAGATTGACGGTGAGCCTTTTGAAAAGACATCTGAGATAAATGCACATATAAGACCCGCCAGTATTGATATAATAGGCAAGCCAATTAGCTGATAATTACTGTTTTAAGATAACAATACAGTAATTTTTATCACGCAGTTAATATGGTAAGACCACCGAAGGGTTCAGTCTTACTGATAAAAATCTTTCCTGCACCTGCAACAACTTAACAGTGCAGCACCTGAATAAGTGTTGATTAATGCCTACACTATGCCCGCTTATTCCACATACAGCACTTCCAGGATGGGGCAGCTATTTCCCGCAGGTACAATATAATAACCTCATTATCATAACTATAAAAAGCATACAGAATGACGTAATATAAGATTCAGAGAATGGTACTGTAATTGAAATATATAAGCAGGAGGGTTGGTTATTATTTATCAACAAGCGATAATAACAGGTATAACACACTGGCAGTCCCTTCTTTTACCTATAACAGTGAAATAAATTAAATTAAAATAAACTATTATGGCTGAACGTATTAAAATATCGGATGTTCTGGAGGCTGTGGTTAAAAAGAACGCAATAATAGTGGACATTCTTGAACCGGATGTATACAAGAAGCTACATATCAAAAACGCCATCAATGTTCCGGTTAAAAATTTTGAGGAGCTGATGCCTGAAAAGGTAGATCCGGAAAAAAGGGTTATCGTCTACGGTTTAGATTATGAAGACCCAACAGCAAGGATAACAGCAGAAAAGATGGAGAAGATGGGGTATAAGAATGTTGAATATTACGAGGGCGGCAAAAAGGAATGGCTCAGGGCCGAGTTGCCTGTTGACGGAAAGGAGAGTTAAAACCTTGCTGTATCCGGGCAGACATCTGCATAAACGCAATCGAAAATGAAGCGGTAGAACATGGACCTCAACAAATCCTTTCATTCTCTCAGTTCCGATGAGGTATTGCAGGCACTTGACACATCAGGTAATGGTCTGGATACCACTGAGGCAGGGCATCGCAGGCATAAGTTCGGCATTAATAAGCTGGAAGAGACAGAACAAAAGAGCTGGTGGCAGATACTGCTGTCACAGATAAAAAATCCTGTTATATACCTGCTGACAGCCGCGGTAATTGTCTCGCTTATTTTCAACGACATACCAGAGGCTATAGCAATAGCTGTAGTGATAGTCCTCAATACCATTATCGGATTCTGGATGGAATACAGGGCTCAGTCATCTCTCGAGAGCCTGAAAAAAATGGATGTACTTCATGTAAGTACTCTCCGTGGTGATGATAAAAAAGAGATCAATGCCGAAGAACTGGTGCCCGGTGATGTTATACTCCTGGAAGCCGGCGACCTGGCCCCGGCTGATGCCCGCATTCTCAGCTGCAGTGAGTTAAAGGTTGATGAGTCGGCCCTGACGGGCGAATCTGTTCCGGTGGAAAAACAAACTGAGCCCGTGGAAGAAGATGCCGGTATTGCCGACCGCACGAATATGCTGTACAAAGGTACTGCTCTCAGCAGCGGCAAAACAAAGGCCGTGGTTGTTCGTACGGGTATGGATACCGAGATAGGTAATATCTCGCGCATGGTAGCAGGAGCCGCCAAAGATGAAATACCACTTAATAAAAAACTGAGGAAGCTGACATCCAGGCTCATCTGGTTTATTGCTGGTCTTTCCTTGCTGTTTTTCATTACGGGCTGGCTGGCCGGCAAAGATCTGTACCTTATGCTGCAGACAGCCATTGCATGGGCTATAGCAGCCATCCCTGAAGGACTGCCCATAGTTGCCAGCATTTCCCTGGCAAAAGGCATGCTCCTGCTGGCCAAACAGAATGTGCTGGTAAGGAACCTGGCCTCCATAGAGACACTGGGTGCGACAACGGTTATACTGACCGACAAGACGGGTACCCTTACAGAAAACCGTCTTACCCTGTCCAGCCTGGTGACGGCAGACAGGCAGATTGAAACGGGCAAAGAAGAGGATATTGATGAAGATGAAGCTTTCGGTCATTTTAAGAAGATAGCTGTACTGTGCAATGATGCGGCCGAAAGTAACGGAGCTTATGAAGGCGACCCCCTTGATGCAGCCTTACTGCAATATTTCAGGGAATATGATAAGGATGCTTACAACAGGCTGCGTGAGCTGGAAAAAATTAATGAAGACCCTTTTGACTCTGAGTCCATGTATATGGGCAGCATACACAGGGATGATGACAGCTGTTATATAGCTGCAAAAGGCGCTACCGCTGCCATCATTAAAATGTGCAGCCATTATATTGAGGGTGAGGACAGAAAAGAAGCCGGCCCTGAGTTCAGGGAGCACTGGATCGAACGCGACAGGCAGCTGTCAGCCAATGGGCTGAAGGTCATTGGCTTCGCATTTAAAGAAGAAGCTGCGGAAAAGGCTGATGAGCTGCAGCAGGAAGAAGAATTTCTTGGCAATATGACCTTCGTGGGCATTGCAGGATTTATTGACCCGGTAAGGGAAGACATAAAAGGCTCCATAGAAAAGTGTCACCATGCAGGCATAAAAGTGGTGATGGTCACAGGCGACCACCCGGAAACAGCTCGTAACATTGCCCGGGAGGTAAATATCCTGAAAAGTGATGATAACAGGGTTATACACGGGAAGAATCTCGATAAGGAAGAAGATATCAGCGGTGTTTCAGTCTTTGCCAGGGTTGATCCCTCTCAGAAGCTGGATATAGTAGAACGGTTCCAGGAAGCAGGCGAGATTGCAGGTATGACAGGTGACGGGGTTAATGACAGCCCGGCATTAAAAAAAGCGGATATAGGTATTGCCATGGGCAAAAGGGGCACACAGACCGCTCATGAAGTGTCCGATATGGTATTGCAGGATGATGCTTTCACGTCCATTATAAAAGCCGTGGAAGAAGGACGTATCATTTTTGAGAACATAAAAAAGTTTATCATATACCAGCTCTCATACCACCTGGCTGAGATAATAATAATAGCCGCTATTAGTTTCTCCCTTTTCCACCTTCCCCTGCTGCCACTGCAACTACTCTTTATCAACCTCCTGTCAGATGTCTTCCCGGCACTGGCACTGGGTATAGGTAAGGGAAGCGGTAATATAATGGACCGGCCTCCTAAAGATCCTGACGAAGCAATCATTACAAAGAGAAACTGGATGATAATATCTGTCTACGGAGTGGTAATAAGTATTTTTGTTATTGCCTCATATATTATTTCCCTTAAGGTGCTGGGCTTATCACCCGAGATCTGTAATAATGTTGCCTTTTTCAGCCTTGCCTTTGGCCAGCTGCTTCATGTTTTTAATATGCGTGAGGCTGATGAGCCGGTTTTTAATAACCAGGTAACACGAAATAAATATATATGGATGGCACTGGCCTTTTGTGCTGTAGTGCTGCTGGCAGCCTATTTTATTCCGGTCATAAGCAATGCCCTGTCTTTTGAAAGCCTGGAGCCGGGTACATGGCTTATCATAGCAGTAACAGCCATACTGCCCCTGTTAACAAATCAGACTATTAAAAAGATATGGAAATTATGAATTAATCATAAACCTGGGGAAGCGATATCATAAACAAAATGAATATAATTTTAAAGATATGAACAACTGGATATTAAGATATAAAGGATGGAATGCGGCTGAGCAGCCCCTGAGAGAATCATTATGCACACTGGGTAACGGTAAATTTGCTACCAGGGGTGCAGCAGAAGAAACAGCCAGCAATGAATATAATTATCCGGGCACCTATTTTGCCTGTACCTATAACCGTGCCAGCTCCCATATCGCCGGCAGGGAAATAGTCAATGAAGACCTTGTCAACTGGCCCAACTGGTTGTTCTTAAGCTTCAGGCATGCCGGCGGACCATGGCTTAACCTTGATAATATTGAGGTGCTGGAATATATCCAGGAGCTGAACATGAAAGAAGGATACCTGCTTCGTAAGATGAAATTCAGGGATGAAAAGAACAGGGTAAGCTCACTTATCAGTCAGCGGGTAGTAAGCATGGCCAATGCTCATGAGGCGGCAATAAAATGGCTTATTATGCCTGAAAACTGGTCAGGTGAGATAACCATCAGATCAGGCATTGACGGTGGTGTCAGAAACACGGGTGTGGAACGTTATTGCGACCTTGAGAGCAGGCATACGGAAATAACAGGTAAAGGAAATACAAAAGACCATATATCGTATCTCTCAGCCTCCTCCCTGCAGTCAGAAGTAAAAGTATCCATGGCTGCACGTGCAAGCTTGTTCAGGGCAGAAGAAGAGATAAAAGGCGAGAGGAAAGCGGTAAGGAAGAAAGATTTTGCCGGTGAAGATATAACAGTCCGGTGTGAACAGCTTTTCCCCCTGGGTGTAGAAAAAACGGTCAGTATTTATTCATCCCGCGACTTTGCTATCAGCGATCCGCTTACCGAAGCACTTAAGCATGCCAGGCGAATAAGCAACTTTACTGACCTTAAAAGAAAAAACAGTGAAGCCTGGGCCGGCATATGGGACAATAGTGATATACTGATGGAAGACAGCTCCGGCAGTAATCACCAGATGATACTGCGCCTGCATATCTTTCACCTGTACCAGACAGTCTCGCATAACAGCATAGGTTTCGATATGGGTGTGCCGTCAAGGGGATGGCACGGCGAGGCATACAGGGGGCATATATTCTGGGATGAATTATATATCTTCCCTTTTATAAACCTGAATGAGCCACAGCTGGCACGCTCCCTGCTGCTGTACAGGTACCGCAGACTGAACGAGGCAAG
>JAWLFR010000062.1:0-12913 GCA_041685495.1 Bacteroidales bacterium | reverse complement strand
ATGGATTTATCTGGAGAAAATCTACAGTCAGGACTCACTTTTTGCAAGACATGAAGTGCCTAAACAGGCCATAGCAAAAGAGAAACAACGCATAAAAGCAGAAGACAGCCTTTTCCTGGCAGGTTTAGGCCCTGAAACGTATGTGAGCTGGTATTTGCCGGTTCGTAAACTGGTGAGCTCTGTTTCCACCAATGCACAATACCGCACTGAAGATATTCCGTCGGCCATAGCTTCCTTCCGTAACATGGATTATACTGATCCCCGTTTGTATAAAAGCGGTTTGCTGGGTGATGTGATCGAAAGCCATTTCTGGCTTATTGAAAACAGCGGCCATTCACTGGATTCGGTTTATATTGAGATGAATGTTTCCATAGATTATATGATTGATAATCTTTTGACAGATGAACAAAAACTAAACGAAATAACAGAATACCTGTTTAAATTACTGGAACAGCGCAGTCTGTTCAAGGCTTCAGAATACCTGGCACTGAGATTGCTGAATGAGCAGTCGTGTACCATGAACAATGATTTTGCGGCTCAACTGGAAAGTTGCCGTGCCATGAAAAAAGGCAACACTGCTCCCGATTTTGCTTTAGGGGAAGATTGCCTGGCACCCGGTTACGCAAGTGCTGAAATACCTGCAAGACTCTCAGATATAAATAGTAATTACACAGTGGTAGTTTTCGCTGCGAGCTGGTGCCCGCAGTGTCCCCGTGAACTTTCCCAGATTGCCCGGCTATATGAGAAATGGAAAAAATATGGCATCGAGGTAGTTTTTGTGTCACTCGATGAAGAGGAGCAAATATTTAAGAGTTTTGCAGGAGTATTTCCTTTTATCAGTATCTGCGATTATCAAAAATGGGAGAGTCCCCTTGTAAAAAGTTACCATGTATTTGCCACGCCCACCATCTATCTGCTTGATGATAAAAGGGAGATACTGCTACGGCCCGATTCGGTAAATCAACTGGATTCGTGGATCGACTGGTATCTGGTGGAGGGCAATAAGTAAAATGCAGCTTTACAGAAAATATTAGCTGTATTATAATCGCTCCGGATAGCCTGGGTTTTCATATACCACCGTAGTGGCACAGCGAAGAGCATTATTCATTAAACAGATCAATCATGTTCCTGGACATGGCAGCCACCCCTCCCCGGAAGGTATGGTGGAAGTCGGGGTAAAAAGCTGCATTGTGCAGTCCCGGCAGCGGCGTCCCATTCTCAACATGATCCCTGTATTTTGACTCTTCAACGCCACCCAGCCAGAACAGTGCTATTGGTACCTCCTCTTCAGTGCGGCCATACCTGCCGAAGTCTTCCCCCACGGTGCTGGGGTTGACCTTATATATGTTTCCGTCACCGAGAATGTTTCCCATGGAGTTTATTCCTTTCTCCACCAGCGCGGGGTCATTGGCTACCGGTGGTGTTAATCCCTCCAGTGGAATAACATCGGGCATCTTGTCTTCCGGCAATCCGGCCGAGATGGCTATGCCACGCGTTATACGTTCCAGTCCGGATATTATCTGCCTGTAAATAGCATCCGAAAAGAAGCGCACCGTCAGCTGAAGGTCCACCCTGTCGGGTATAATATTATGTTTGCTCCCACCATGTATTGATCCAACTGTTACCACGGCAGGCTGGAAGGGTTCTATCTCCCTTGATACCAGTGTCTGGGTGGCCAGCACTATGCGTGAGGCCAGCACCACCGGGTCTGTTGTTGTATGGGGCATGGCACCATGACCTCCATAGCCGTAAACATTAATATCCACTGAGCTCACCCCGGCAAATATAGCTCCGGGGTAGTAGCCTATCGATCCTGCCGGCAGCTCTGCACTGACATGGTAGGCCAGGGCATAGTCGGGAACAGGAAATTGCCCGAACAGTCCTGCCTCAATCATCCTGTCAGCCCCGGCGCTTATCTCCTCGGCCTGCTGTGCTATGGCTATAATCGTTCCCTTCCATTTATCTTTCAGCTCCACCATGGTGTTGAGTGTGCCCAGCCACACTGTCATATGCATATCATGACCGCAGGCATGCATGGCAGGCACTTCATTGCCGGCATCATCCTTCATTACCACCGTGCTGGCAAAAGGCAGTGCCGTTTCTTCCTTAATGGGAAGCGCATCCATATCGGTACGCAGCATGATAACGGGACCTTCGCCATTCTCCAGTACACCCACCAGGCTGTTGCCCCCGATATTGCGGCTCACCTTAAAACCCATCACTTCCAGCTCCAGTGCCATCTTACGGGCTGTCTTAAACTCCATCAGCGACACTTCCGGACTGGCATGCAGCTGTTTATATAATTCAAAATGCGTATCTTCTATCCTGTCAACAGCAGATAATATATTACCGTTAATCTTATCCTGTGCAGCGGCGGTAAGGCCGTATATCATACATGCTCCCAGCAGTAATATTTTTTTCATAGCTTTTTGTTTTACTTCTGCCAAATATATAAAAAACAGGCTAAGCACTGAAATAAGGGGTTTTTGGAAAGAGGGTATGTAGCTTACCGGTACAGGTAGAAGAAGCCGCGGTATTCCTCGCCTTCGTAGAGGACATCGTCCCAGCCGTTTGCTCTTATGATATAAAAATATATACCCGGACTGGCTTTGCTGCTGCCTATCTTGCCATCCCATCCCTGCCAGTCCCTGAGAGCATCACCCCTGCCTTCAAAAACATAGACCCGCTGGCCGCTCTTGCTGAAGATCTGGACATATATGCTTCTGAGGGACTTATTATCCACATAGAAATAATCATTATTGCCGTCGCCGTCCGGTGTAAACACATTGGGGATATCCAGTGATGAGGGCTCTACCGTTATGTTGACACTGGTGGAGTCGCGGCAGAACATATCACTTTCAATGAAGAGGCGTAACTTATAGCTGCCGGGCACATAATATATATATGAGCCGGGCTCCGCCACAGACGATATAGTGTCATCCTCGAACTCCCATGTATAAGTGCTGGCCCTGGTGGATTTATCAGATATGAAAACTTCCAGGGGAGCCTCACCCTGCACCGGATCTGCATCGAAGTCAGCCTCAACATGAATAGACTCATAGAAGAAGGATGAATCGGCGCTGCAGCCAAAGCTGTCTACCACATGAAGGTTATACCATACATCATCCAGCGGAGGGTCAAAGGTCTGGGGGTTAATATCCAGCTCGGGGTAGGGTATGCTTGAGGGGGGGTCTGATGACCATATAAAACGGTAATCATTGGGCAGCATTATATTTTCACCGCTGTTGATATCTGAATAAAGGAATGTGTCAATGTCTGCATGACCTGACAGTGCAACATAATTACACTTAAAGTCGTCCAGCGCAGCAACGGACACCGGACTGTCAATATGTACCCAGGCGTTGAATGCCGTGTCAGGGTCCACACCGTTGCTTATCTCCACCCTGTAACCGCCTTCCGGAAGCCCTTCCAGCTGTGAGCTCATTACTCCCGTCTCCTGGCCAAGGCTTGTCGAAAAATCAGAAGCTGCCTCGTCCCATGCATACCAGCTGAAATCATAGGGCCCGTTGTCCAAGGGGCTTACCGCCCTCAGGGTGGCATCAGCATGTCCGTCGGAAGAGCAAAAGATAAAAACAGGATCATTGCTTCCGGTGGATGAATAGTCGGTATACCTTGTGGCGCTTGCCCCGGGAGCTGTTATCTGTGACCAGGCCGTCAGTGAGCAGGTCAGAAATACTATGGTGATATATAATTTCACTCTTTTTATAATGCTTGGTCTGAAAAATAACGGCAAAGGGCCTGGTTTGGTATATCTGTCTGCAAGTATAATAAATGTGCCTTGCCTTTGCAAGCATTATCACACTGTTTTGTTTGTTGAAAACTAAATGTTGATTGCCACCTTTCCCTTACCTATGTATAATCACTTTTAGTAACTTTGTGCTCACTTTAATGAGGAAAGATCCCTATGGCGGTTAATTATATCAGCGAATTAAATGAGGCCCAGAAAGAGGCGGTTATCAATACCGGCGGGCCGGCACTTGTTATTGCAGGAGCCGGCTCGGGCAAGACAAGGGTTCTCACATACAGGATAGCACACCTGCTGAAAAATAATGTACCGGCCCATTCCGTCCTTGCCCTTACATTTACCAATAAGTCGGCTTCCGAGATGAAGGAAAGGATAATGACCATTGCCGGTTATGAGAACAGCAGGAGCCTGTGGATGGGGACTTTTCACAGCATCTTTGCCAGGATACTGAGGGCCGAGGCCGATAAGCTGGGCTATCCCTCCAGCTATACCATATATGATTCATCAGACTCGCGCAGCCTTATCAGGACTATAATAAAAGAGATGAACCTGGATGATAAGATTTATAAACCCTCATCGGTGGCATCAAGGATATCGGCGGCCAAAAATAACCTGGTGACGGCAAAAGCCTATGCTTCGAGTAGCGCTATAGCGGAAAGGGACAGGATGGCTAAAGTACCAATGATGCCGGATATATATCTGCGCTATGCCGCACGCTGCTATAAATCGGGGGCAATGGATTTTGACGACCTGCTGCTGAATACAAATATACTTTTCAGGGATTTTCCGGAGGTGCTGGAGAAATACCGCGACAGGTTTAAATATATACTTGTTGATGAGTACCAGGATACAAATTATTCACAGTACCTGATAATAAAGAAGCTTTCAGAGAAGCACCGTAACCTGTGCGTTGTTGGTGATGATGCACAGAGCATATATTCATTCCGCGGGGCGCGTATAGAAAATATACTGAACTTTAAGAATGATTACCCCGATTATAAACTGTATAAGCTTGAGCAGAATTACAGGTCAACAAAGACCATAGTAAAAGCGGCCAACAGCATTATATATCATAATAAGGGACAGATAAAAAAAACGGTATTCTCTGAAAATATCCAGGGTAACAGGATAAAGATCATCGAATCGATGACCGACGGGGAGGAGGGCTTCAGGATAGCCTCCGACATTTTCGACCGCAGTATATCGGAGCAGGTTAAATGGGAGGAGTTTGCGGTACTTTACCGTACCAATGCGCAATCCAGGATCTTTGAAGAGACCTTCAGGAAGAAGAATATACCCTATAAGATTTATGGGGGACTGTCATTCTATGAGCGTAAAGAGATAAAGGACATACTGGCTTATTTCAGGATGCTTATCAATCCGCGCGATGAAGAGGCCCTGAGGCGAACCATCAATTATCCCAAAAGGGGGATAGGCAAGACAACCATGGACAGGATCTTTGAGGCGGCAGCAGCTGAGGATACAACAGCCTGGGAGATTATCAGCGGGCCCTCTGCCTACAAGGCGCTGCTCACACCGGCCACATGGAAGCGCATACAGGCATACATTGAATTGATAAAATCCATAGCAGCGGAGTGTGAGGGACTGAATGCCTGGGATGCGGCAATGTATATAGCCACGGCCACAGGTATAATGAAGGAGCTTAAGTACGGACAGACACCGGAGGAGATAAGCAGGTATGAGAACCTTCAGGAATTGCTGAATGCCATCAGGGAGTTTACCGACTCGGCCGAGACCAATGGCGAGGAGTCCGGACTGTCAGCCTACCTCGAATCGGTGGCCTTGCTGACCAACAGGGATACTGAGAAGGAGGAGGACAGGAACAAGGTGACGCTGATGACAATGCATTCGGCAAAGGGACTGGAATTCAGGCATGTGTATGTGGCGGGACTGGAAGAGAACTTGTTCCCCTCTGTTATGTCCCTTAGCGAAGACAGGGGGATTGAAGAGGAAAGGCGCCTGTTCTATGTGGCTGTGACAAGGGCAAAAGAGCAGGCAACGCTCAGCTATGCCCGTAACAGGTATAAATGGGGTAAGCTGGAAAACTGTGAACCCAGCAGGTTTTTATCAGAGATAGATGATGACTACCTTGAATTTCCTTCTGCCGGTGACAGGAATAATGCCGGCAGCAATAGCAGCCGTGATAACTTTTACGGCAGGCAGAGGACCGGGTCAGGTGAAAAAAGGACTGTTCAGAGAAGAGACCCCGGTCATAACTTTAAGAAAGTAGGCTCAGAGGTAAACCGGGAAACGCTGAGTCAGGAATCAGTGAAACAGGAGACAGCGGCCGTGGATGATCTTGTGGCGGGAGCAAGGGTTTATCACGATCGTTTTGGCAGCGGTGTAATAAGGCAGATAGATGGAGAACCACCCAACACAACAGCTTTGGTTGACTTCGATAAATCAGGAGAAAAGAAATTATTGCTCAGGTTTGCCAGGCTTAAACTTAACTGAGCCCGTACCCTTATTCTCCCAGGCTTTAATATCAATATATGTTCTTGCAGTCCAGGCCTTTATCAGGCTCCAGGTCCTTGTCACTTCTGTCCTGCCGCACCCATGCTCATGATTGTATAAGTGTCAAGGGTGAATGATTTACTGATATTCTTATTAACACCCCTTACATACATGCTCATTGTCTTTTCATCATACTCAAAAACATCCATTTCCATCATCATAGCACCTTCAAACGGACCCTCTTCATATACGGGTATACCTGCCACCTTCATCTGTTCCCGGCCTGAAATGAAATAGGTGTCATGGGTAAACCATATCTCGGCGCGAGTGTCTTCATCCACCATAATATATTCATCGCATTTATATCCATGTATGGTTTTTGTCCGCCCTGTTTTTGTGAAGCCAGGTTCATCTCCTTCATCAGGACATTCTTCGCCCTCTTCATCACCGGGCATACTTTCAAGCTCATCCATGGGGGTGGCTATGGCTATCTTCTGCCCATCCTGGCTGGTCAGCGTGAATGCTACATTATTGTCCTTGTCGTAGATCATGGTCATATCACCCTTGTACACAGGATCTTCCGATTGGGGTTTTATATCAATGGCCACATCTAAAGACTTATCATTTAAATAGGTAGTATAGCTGATCACGGTAGCTACAGCATCTCCACCATTTTCATAGCTCAGCATTTCAATATCAATGCTTGAGTTGAAATCATAGCTTTTCTTATGCGGCACATCTGCTCCGTCTCCCATTATGGCCGACAGGGCACCAAGCCCCGGGGCTGCTCCCCTGGAAGAACCATCAGTGCTGCTGCTGTTATTTCCGCCGCCGGTAGCAGTCTCAGCATCTTGCTGCCTGCCGTCCGTAACGGTTGCATTTGACGAATCGGCCGCCGATTCCAAAAGTTTGTTCTTTAAATTAAGAACACCCTTTGTTACATTTTTGTCGATTTCCCTGTCTACTTCCTTGTCGGCAGTTTTGGTGGCAGTTTTTGCCGCCTTTTTTGTTTTCTTTTTAAGAAAATTGGTAACCTGTGCTTCTGCGCTTAAAGGCACTAACAGCATTGCACATATTGTTAAAAACAAAAATTTCGTTTTCATGGTTCTTTGTATTAGTGAGGTTTTTATGCAATCTTAAATATGGTGACATAAAAATACTCAAACTTTTTGAATACAGATAATATTTTTTTGCCTTGCTTCCGGTTATGCTTACCGGATATTGTTTTTTTCCCTGCCGGTCTTATTTCGCCGGTTCTGTTTACCGGTGCTTTTTTACCGTTCACCGATTTTAATGGAAATTTAACATAAAAAACTTTGGGAACCCGGAAAGTTTTGCCATTATTGCACCCCAGATATAAAAAACGAATGGACTACAGGGAAAGAATAACCGGGGAGGCGGCGGAATTATTCATGAAATACGGGATAAGATCCGTAACGATGGATTCCATTGCACAAAATCTGGGCATGTCCAAGAGAACTATATATGAGCACTTTGCTGATAAGGATGAGTTGCTTTTCAGTGTTATACTGAGTATGGCGGAAAAGCAGAAAAAGGCCTTTAAAAAGATTATGGATGATTCGGAGAACGTTATTGAAGCCCTGTTTGAGATACTGCATTTTGCCACAACACATATCCGAAATACAAACCCCACTTATTTTGTTGACCTCAGGAAATATCATCATAAGGTCTTTGAAAAGATATGCAACAGGGGTGATATAAGGAATTATGAGATGTCCCTGGCAATGCTCAGCAGGGGGATTAAAGAAAAGATATTCAGGGATGACATAAATATAGATATTGTTAATGCCGGGATCCATGGTATTATTAATATGACCAGTGACAGCGAATACCTGCCTGCCGGCAAATATTCGAGGTTTGAGATAATTGACAACCTTCTTTTTAATTACCTGATAGGTATTTCAACCCCGCGGGGACAGGAGTTGATCAATATATACAAGGAACAGAGAAAATTTGAATAAAATGCATATGATGATGAGAATTCAATGGTTGATTTTTTTAATATTGCCGCTTTACGGTACACAGGTCTTCGGACAGGAGGCCGATACCACCCTGACCCTCTCCCTGGAGGAAGCACAGGAGTATGCGATAGAGCATAATAAAACGGTCAGGTCTTCAAGGTATGATGTAAGGGCCGCCGAGATGTCAAAATGGGAAGTGATCTCAAACGGTCTGCCCAGGGTTGATGGCAGCGGATCCCTGAATGATAACCTCAAGTTAATGACAACACTGCTGCCAGGTGAGATAATAGGCCAGCCTGGTACCAAGGTGCCTGTGCAGTTCGGATCAAAATACAACAGCAGCTATGGTTTCCAGGCTACCCAGATGATATTCAATGCGCCCTATTTTGTTGGTGTGCAGACAGTGAAGCTGGCAGAGAAGATGAGCCGGCAGTCGCTCGAAAAGTCTGAAATAGATATCAGGGAACAGGTGATAAGTACCTATTACCTGATCCTGACATCACAGGAATCTATAGACCTTCTCAGCGGCAATGAGACTAACCTCAGGGAGATATACCGCTCGACCCGCTCAATGGAACAGGCAGGTATGGCTGAAAAGACTGATGTTGACCAGATGCTGAGTAATGTACGCGGACTCGAAACCAATATCAGGGCTATGGAGAGAAACCTTGAGTTCAGTTATAATATGCTCAGGTTTCAGCTGGGACTGGATATGAATACCGAAATAGAGCTCAGCACTGACCTTGATAAGCTGCTTGCAGAAGCTGATATTGAATCTTTAATGGACAATGATTTTAATCTCAGGGACCATGTTGACTTCAGGCTGGTGGAGTCGCGTGAAAAAATGCAGGAGCTGACAGTTAAGGATGCGAAGGCAGGAATGCTTCCTACTTTATCTGCCTTCTATTCATGGAATAAGAACGGGATGGGTGATAAGCTTAATGAGCAGGACTGGTTTCCCAATTCCATGCTGGGTTTCCAGGTATCAGTACCCATATTTGCAAGCGGGCAGCGCTATTCGAAATTAAAGACGGCACAGATAAACCTTGAGAAGGAAAGGAATAATAAGAGCATGGTATCTGACCAGCTCAAACTGCAGGAAAAACAGCTCAGGTTTAACCTTGTCAATGCACGCGACCAGTATAATACACAGAAAGAAAATGTTGAAGTATCCTACAGGGTGTATGAAAGTGTTGAGAACAAGTACAGGGAAGGAGTGGCTTCCAGCCTTGACCTTACCCAGGCACATAATAACTACCTGCAGGCAGAAAATAATTATATAAGTGCTCTGATGGATCTTTTGCAGTCTAAGCTGGCACTGGAGAAATTATTAAATAATTTTTAAAGAAAATGATTAAAAGAATAAATATCAGGGAAATGAAATACAGTACTTTATTTTCAATTATAGCCATCCTGGCAGCTTTTTCAGCAGGATGCGGTCAGAAAGACCAGGGAGACCAGGCTGCAGGTACAGATGCCGGTGAGGCCCGGGCGCAGGAAGTGGTTGTGAGAACACAGGCGCTGGAACTGTCAGAGGTGCAGAGAACTATTGATTATACGGCCGGACTGGACGCCTTTGAGGAGGTACACCTGGCACCTGCATCACCGGGCAGGATCAATGAGATTTTTGTTGAGCCGGCAGACCGTGTGAAAAAAGGCCGGAAACTGTTTACCATGGATAAAACACAGCTCCGTCAGGCCGAGATACAGCTGGAGAACCTGAAGACTGACCTGGAAAGACTGTCAGCACTGCTGGAGACTGGTGATGTGCCCAGGCAGCAGTATGACCAGATGAAAACACAGGTGGAGGTGGCCGAGAGCAATGTGGAATTCCTCAGGGAGAACACCACTATCTATGCCCCCTTCCCCGGGATGATAACCGGGAAATATTTTGAGGATGGTGAGATGTACAGCGGATCACCCAATACAGCTGCCGGTAAAGCAGCAGTGCTTACACTCATGCAGATGAATCCGGTGAAAGCAATTGTTAATATCTCTGAGCAGTACCTGCCGAATGTAAAGGAGGGCATGGAAGCAGAGATACTTGCAGATGTGTATCCCGGCGAGTCATTCAAGGGCAGGGTGAGCCTTGTTTATCCAACCGTTAACCCCGTTGCCAGGTCTTTTGAAGTTGAGATAACGCTGCCCAATCATGATATGAGGCTTAAGCCCGGTATGTTTGTGAGGGTGGCAATATCCCTGGGTGAAGATGCGGCTTACCTTGTACCTGCCAATGTGGTGATACAGCAGGAAGGCACAAATAACCGCTATGTGTTTGTCAGCAGGAACGGAGAGGCTCTCAGGTACAGTGTGCAAACAGGCAGGCGTTATGATGAAAAGATTGAGATTATCAGTGATGAGCTGGCCGAAGGAGATATGATTATCGTTGAAGGACAGGCCAAACTGAATGATGGCGACAAGATAAAAGTGATTAAATAATTTTTCAGAAGATAAACACATGAGTATATATAGTACAGCAGTAAAAAGACCGCTTACCACCATACTTATATTTGTGGCGCTGATGGTTGTGGGCCTTTATTCGCTTTCAAGGCTGCCGGTAGACCTGTACCCGGAGATTGAACTGCCTTTTCTGACGGTTATTACATCCTATTCAGGTGCCAGCGCAACAGATATAGAAACCAATGTTACCGATGTACTGGAGAACCAGTTAAATACAGTCAGTAACCTTAAAGAGATAACATCCGTTTCCAGTGATAACTCTTCCATGGTGTTTCTTGAGTTTGAGTATGAAACAAACCTGGATGAGGCAGCCAATGAGATAAGGGATGCGCTCAATTTTATTGTTCGCTTCCTTCCCGAGGATGCGGAGGACCCGACCATTCTGAAATTCAATTCCAGTATGATGCCAATAATCTTCTATGCCATTACAGCGGATGAAAGTTATGCCGGACTGGAAAAGATACTGGATGAAAAAGTGGTGAACCCCTTAAACAGGATAGAAGGAATAGGGTCTGTAGGGATTGCAGGGGCCCCGGGACGGGAGATATATGTTGAGATAGATCCACGTAAGCTGGAGGCTTATAATATGACCGTGGAGCAGGTAGGTTCTGTGCTCAGGGCAGAGAACCTTAACACACCTGCCGGTTATCTTGAAATGGGCAACCTTGATTATCCCCTTCGTATACAGGGTGAATTTGAGGGCAGTGATGTAATAAAGAACCTGGTAATAGGAAGCTTTAACGGCAACACAGTATATATGAGTGATGTGGCGGAGATAGATGATACTGTAGCTGATACCAAGATGGAAGAAAGAATTAATGGTGAGCTGGGTATGCGTATGTTTGTGCAGAAACAATCCGGGGGTAACACCGTAAAGGTTGCCCGGGATGTCAGGGAAACACTCAGCGAGCTTGAAAAAGACCTTCCACCGGATGTTGAGATAAAGCCTATTTTTGATTCATCAGAATTTATTACGGGTTCAATTAAGAACCTTACCAATGCCCTGCTTTTTGCAGGTATATTCGTGGTGCTGGTAGTGCTGTTCTTCCTTGGACGATGGAGGGCGACATTTATTGTTGTGCTTACAATACCAGTGGCACTTATTGTGGCTTTTATCTATCTTTTCCTTTCAGGCAACTCTATAAACATAATTTCACTCTCATCACTGTCGATAGCTATAGGGATGGTGGTTGATGACGCCATTGTTATACTGGAGAATATAACACGGCATATAGAAAGGAAGAGCCGTCCGCGGGAGGCTGCCATCTATGCAACCAACGAGGTGTGGCTGGCCGTTATCGTTACAACACTCACTGTAGTGGCCGTATTCCTGCCGCTTACATTCGTGGGTGGATTGACGGGAGTGCTTTTCAAGCAGCTCGGGCTGATAGTGACATTAACAACCGTCACCTCAACAGTTGCAGCAATAACGCTTACCCCCACCCTCAGCTCACTGCTCCTCAGGTTACGTGCCAATAATAAACCCAAACGTAAGCTGAGTTATGAAAATACCATCAAAAAAGGACTCGACCGCTTTGAAGGATTTTATGAGACAACACTCAGATGGGCACTAAGACATAAGACTGTGGTATCCCTGTCGGCAATACTGGTATTTATAGGATCCATGTCGCTGTTGTCAGTAATAGGCACTGAATTTATGCCTGAGGCCGACCAGTCCCAGATAAGTGCAACTATTGAGCTGCAGACGGGTACACGGGTTGATGAAACAAAGAAGGTGACCCTGCAGATAGACAGTATCCTTATGGCGGATTTTCCGGAGGTGGAACTGGTTTCATCATCTACCGGTACCGATGAGGGTGAGAACTTTGCGACTATGTTCTCAAATACGGGAACACATACAATAATATATACCATAGCCCTGACTGATGTGGATGAAAGGGAAAGGACGGTATGGGATATTGCCGAAGCTTTCAGAAGAGAGCTGCAGGAATTTCCGGAGATCATTAATTACCAGGTAACATCAGGTGAAGGTGGTATGGGTGGTTTCGGCGGCAATAACATTGAAGTGGAAGTGTATGGCTATGATATCTCTGAGTCGAATATTATAGCCGAGGAACTGGCGGAAAAGATCAGCAGGGTGGAAGGGACTAAAGATGTGCAGTTAAGCCGTGATCCTTCCAAGCCGGAACTGCAGATTGTCCTGGACCAGGAGAAGATGGCAGTTCACGGACTTAACACGGCCACGGTGTCCTCAGCTGTGAGAAACAGG
>JAWLFR010000200.1:0-3115 GCA_041685495.1 Bacteroidales bacterium | reverse complement strand
CAACCCGCCTGAGTATATAGGCAAGACGGAAGGACATTTGAAATTTATCCTCGGATATCTGAAGGAAAGGGATGTTGTTTACAGGGTGACAAAAGATTAATATCCGGCTGACCCCATAAGCTTATAAAAGATCACTTGCCCGGGAAGGCAGCTAAGCGACTGCAATCACTCAGTCAAAAGTGATAAGCCCTGAATATATATTCTTTATTCCGGCTATGCGAGCGGCCAGCCTGTTCATTTCAGCATTCTCGCCCACCAGTTCCAGCAGTATAAGCCCGGTATCCTCACCATGCACACTTTCATTGATGCCAAGGCGTGTTCTTATGGTACAGCCAAAAAGGGTAAGCACTTTCTGCACTTCATCTATTATCTCCGACCTGTTTCTTATCAGCATGCCTATGATGGCAACGCGATTTCCTTCCGGTATAAGCCCGTTTTTGCCGGCCGGCTGTGCATCACCGGCCACACCGCCTGTTACGTCATCAGCTGCCGGTCCGCCCTGCATACCGGTCCGATCACCTGCATCCTGTCCCAGGTACATAGTCTTTATCTCTATACCATAAATAGCATCCAGGTCATTCATAAGCGACTTAACAGTCGCCTCATCATCCCTCAGATGAAGCAGTATATAACCTTCGCGACTGCACATGTCTTCATTCAGTTCATGAAATCCCAGTCTCGATTTAATCACTGCCGAATGCCTGCTCAGCACCTTCTGTGTATTGCCTGATTCCTTTATCCTGTCTATAACACGTATTGCTATTATCCTTACCATGATATTCAGTGTTTTTTAAAAATACAGATCTCTTTCGCCCTTCTTTATCCTCTCTATCCTTTCCCTTGTCCTTTCAGCTACATCATCCTCAAGAGCCGACAGGCCTCTTTCAATAGCTCTCCATCCTTTTTCCGCCAGCTCTTCATCGGCATAATCAACTATATACTCAGCCAGGGTCATGGCTGCATTGGGCGAGCAGTATCTTTTTATAAATCCCGGTACCGAGAACTCCATAAAATGCTCACCTGTCCGTCCCAGCCTGTAACAGGCGGTACAGAAGGAAGGCATATAACCATCATCCAGCAGTTCATCGATAACCTCTGCCAGCGACCTGGCATCATTGATCATAAACTGCTCCCTGTTAAGGTTCTGTTTCTCATTCTTTAAATCTGAATAGGAGCCCATCTCTATCTTTGTGCCACCGTCTATCTGTGATACACCGTAGCTTATTACTTCCCTTCTCACATCATGGTTTTCCCTGGCCGTTAGTATGAGTCCCGTATACGGCACCGCCAGCCTCAGTATAGCCACCAGCCTTTTGAACTCATCGTCTGACACCTCGTAATCCTTGTTAATATTAAGTGATGCGGCATCCTTGATGCGAGGGAATGATATTGTATGCGGACCCACATTATAGCATGCCTCAAGATGGTTTGTATGGCGTACCAGTCCCATCACCTCAAAGCGCCAGTCATAGAGCCCGAACAGTGCTCCTATGCCAACATCATCAACACCGGCCTCCTGGGCCCTGTCAAGCGAGGTCAGTCTCCACTCATAATCACTCTTCTTACCGGCCAGGTGATACCAGCTGTAAGCCTCCGGGTTATAGGTCTCCTGGAAAACCTGGTATGTTCCTATACCCGACTCACCAACCGTCCTGAAGCCCTCAATATCAAAAGGAGCAGCATTGATATTAACCCTCCTTATCTCCCCCTTGCCTTTCTTTACATCGTAAACCTGCCTTACCGTATGGGCTATATACTCAGCCGAGTATTTGGGATGCTCGCCATACACCAGTATGAGCCGCTTCTGTCCGTTATCCTCCAGGGCCTGCACCTCTTTTATAATCTCTTCATCAGATAAGGTACGCCTTTCAGCCTCTTTATTACTGGCCCTGAAGCCGCAGTATGTGCAGTTATTATTACAGTAGTTGCCAATATATAAGGGGGCAAAGAGCACAATCCTGTTACCGTACACCTTCTCCTTCAGCGTCCTGGCACCCTCCTTTATCTCCTCAATAAGTTCCGGGTCGTCAGCATTGATAAGCACAGCCGTCTCCTCCAGTGTCAGCCTGTTCTTATCGAGTGATCTGGCAATAACCTCACGCACCCTGGCCTTATCAGCCTTTGTATTGTTTATTATGTCCCATATCTCATCCGGATCAATAAAAGGCTTCATCCTCTGATCCCTGATCGATAATTTCTCAGGATTGAATTTCATTATGTTAATTATTTATACTTAAACTAAATAAACCTAATACAAAGTAAAGCATTCATAATGAGTCAGGCAATGAAAAATATCATGTAATGACAATAATAATGGTGATAAATGAATAAAAATAATAGCTAATAAACCAGTTCCCTCGTTTCACTGACCAGGCTCTCCGGCACCTTTAACAGGTCTGCCTGACCGTTACCGGTAAACCCGCTCATCCGCTTATGGAAATTGACCTTAACATTGTTGCCCGGAGGCAATGGCGGCACAGCATCATCCAGGACCGTTAATCCCGCCTCCACTGCCACACCCTTATGGGGCGGCAGAACAGCGAGTCCGCGTATAACGGTACCATTCACCGGTATGCTTACGGCATATGATCCGGCAAGGGGAAGGAGTTTCTCTTCATCCTCAACACGCAGCAGGTAGCGGTGGTCACCATTAAGGGATATCTCCATTTTGCTTTCACTGCACAGGGCGGTAATAAAATAATAGTGGTCGAGATAAGCATTGACCCTCTGTATATAACCATCGGACAGTGCTTTCCTTATCTCTGTTGAGCTGACGGTCTCATTCTGCACCTCCTGCTCAGGTATTTCCTCGGCAGTGAAGCCATAATGATCTGCGACAGATTTGAGATAGCCATAATCACCTTCCTTATTATGTCCGAAGTGATGATTAAATCCAACCACTATCACCTTTGGTTTGAGAGATGCACAAACATATTTATCAATAAATTCCTGTCCGCTTATATGTGCAAATTCAGGCGTGAATTTCACAAACACCAGGTTGTCAAGCCCTTCCCTTTCCAGCAATTCTATCTTTTCATCCATGCCTGCTATCATCCGCAGGTCTTTGCCGAGGGTATCAGGATACAGCACTTTGCGCGGGTGCGGATAAAAGGTT
>JAWLFR010000199.1:0-3116 GCA_041685495.1 Bacteroidales bacterium | reverse complement strand
CCTGTCAACACCAAAACCATACCCGGCAGCACATTCATCGACAGTTTCTGCATTGCCATATGCACGGTAACCAAACTGGTGATCAAAACCAAGCACAAGATGTTCAACACCTATAATATCCACCAGGTAATCCTTAATGAAATCGCAGGCAGACAGCCTGCTCAGTTCACGGGTAAAAGGTATTATAATAAGCTTGTCAGGCCCGGCTGCCTCTATCAGCTCCTTCTTCTCCTCCAGGCTTGTAAGAAAGCGCAGTGAGCTGTCATCTCCTGACAGCACTATGCGCGGATGTGGCTCGAGGGTCATAATAACGGATTCACCGCCAAGACTTTCAGCTTTACGCACTGTATAATCTATAAGATGCTTATGGCCGCGATGAACACCGTCAAACATGCCCAGTGTAGCAACCGGTCGGGCCGACTTAAAACCGATATGTCCGAAAAATGTTTCCAAGAAGATCTTTTTTGCGAATGCAAAAATAATAAAGGCAGGGATAACCTGAAACTAAATAAGCTTATCTGCAGGGAAATTCTTATCTTTAAGCTTCCCGGGAAAGATGTATTCCTGGCATATATTGCTGTATATTAATAATTTATCAAAAATGAACAAAGCCCAATACTTTCTCAGTGACCCATGGCTGGAGCCTTACAGGGAAATACTGAAAGACAGGCAGAGGGCATACGAAAAAAAGCTTGCGCAGCTTACCGCAAATAATGATCTTGTTTCCTTCGCCTCGGGCCATCATTATTACGGTATGCATACCGCCGGTGACTCCCTGGTTTTCAGGGAATGGGCACCTAATGCCACTGCCATATACCTTACCGGGAGCTTCAATAACTGGGAAGAGAAACAGGAATATGCCATGACCAGGATTAACAGTGAAGGCGACTGGGAGCTGTCACTGCCTGCCGGTGCTATCAGTCACGGCGACCTCTACAAACTATCCGTACACTGGCAGGGCGGATGGGGTGAGAGAATACCCTCTTACGCCAGGACGCTTGAACAGGACGAAAAGACAACGATATTCTCCTGCAGGCACTGGCAACCCGACAGTGAATATAAATGGAAGCATCCCTCATTCTCGCCCGGAGACCGCTCTCCGCTTATCTACGAATGCCATACAGGTATGTCCTCGGAGGAAGGGAAGATTGCCACATTCAATGAGTTCAGGAAAAATGTACTGCCACGCATAGCCGCAGGGGGCTATAATACAATTCAGCTGATGGCCGTACAGGAGCACCCTTATTACGGCTCTTTCGGATACCATGTATCTAATTTTTTTGCCGTATCGTCAAGGTTTGGGAGTCCGGATGACCTGAGGGCACTGATTGATGAGGCTCATGGAATGGGACTGGCTGTTATCATTGACCTGGTGCATTCACATTCAGTCAGCAATATAAATGAAGGCCTGGGTCTGTTTGACGGTGATCCCGGACAGTATTTCCACACCGGAGAAAGGAGGCTGCATACAGCCTGGAACTCACTGTGCTTTGACTATGGAAAAGACCATGTAATACATTTCCTTTTATCCAATATACGGTACTGGATGGAGGAATACAAAATTGACGGTTTCAGGTTTGACGGCACCACCAGCATGATATATTATGACCACGGGCTGGAAAGAAACTTCACTTCCTACGATATGTATTATGACGGCGGACAGGATATCGATGCACTAATATACCTTAAGCTGGCCAACAAGCTGGTTCACTCCATAAAACCCGACGCCATCAGCATAGCCGAAGAGATGAGCGGTATGCCGGGCATAGCCTCTGATATTGAATCGGGTGGTACGGGCTTTGACCTGAGACTGGCCATGGGTATACCTGACTACTGGATAAAGATCATTAAGGAGAAGGAAGATGAGAACTGGAATATGGATGAACTGTTCCATGAGCTTACCAGTCACAGGCCGGAAGAAAAAACCGTTTCTTACTGCGAATCGCATGACCAGGCACTGGTAGGAGATAAAACACTGATATTCAGGCTTGCCGATGCACATATGTATACAGCTATGTCCAGGGACACCCAGAATATAGTGATAGACAGGGCCATAGCCCTGCACAAGATGATAAGGCTTATCACCATATGCACTGCCAGCGGCGCCTACCTCAATTTTATGGGCAATGAATTCGGCCATCCCGAATGGATAGATTTTCCAAGGGAAGGGAATAACTGGAGTTATAAATATGCCAGGAGGCAATGGAGCCTGGCAGGCAGGGAAGACCTTAAATACCGGTACCTGGATGAGTTTGACAGGCATATGATCCGGTTCATAAGGAACAGCAGTATGCTGTCTATTGAAATGACAGAAAAAATATACAGCCATAACAGCGACAATATACTTGCATTCAGAAGGGGCAGGTACCTGGTGGTTTTTAATTTTCATCCCAACCGGTCATTTACCGCTTACAGGCTGCCGGTAGCCGGCAGGTATAAGATTGTTCTTGACACCGACCACAGCGATTTTGGGGGATATGACCGTATTAACAGGGATATGGTTTATATATCCTCAAGGGTGGCCGGAGAGAAACTAAGCGCACCCGTAAAAATTAGTCTTTACCTGCCCGCCCGAACAGGCATCATACTGGAGATGCTGCCTGCCAGGCGCATCAGTCAATCCACCTGATAAGGTAAAAATCCTGGCGGTGCGGCAACTCTTCACTCCGGGGAAACAGCCTGAGCCCATAGAAAAAGGTTCCCGCCTTTTCGGGTATCATCTCAAGGCGATAAAGAGACCTGCCCTTCTTTGAGCTTATATACTCCAGCTGGTAGTTATCAACAAACTCATAATCCCCGCTCTGTGTCTTCCTGGTAATAACAAACTCAACGCCAACATTTCCGGGCGGTATACCATTTATATTTAGTATCACCTCACCCTTATAGCTAACTCCTGCCAGGTAAACATTCTCTTCTGGCTTTTCCAGACTATAAGATAAAACCTCCAGCTTATCCCATTCCGCAGCCATCCTGTTCTTCCATGCCGTAAGAGCTATAGCACCGGCATAATTATCAACCTTCAGCTTCTTTGACCTCTCCCACAGCCTGTTATAATATTTATCATAATAGTCATCTATCATCCTCCTGGAAGTAAACTGTGGTGCTACCTGCACCAT
>JAWLFR010000007.1:5000-45689 GCA_041685495.1 Bacteroidales bacterium | reverse complement strand
ATTCAGGACGGGGAGAATATATTCTTCCTGCTTGATGAGATACTCAAGGGCACCAATTCGAAGGACAAGAGTGAGGGGGCACGCCTTTTCACAGAGAGGCTGGTGGAGTATAAGGCAACGGGGATGATAGCAACCCATGATGTGCAGCTTGGCGGTCTGGCTGAAAATTACAGGCAGATAAAGAACAAATGTTTTGAGATCGAGATTGAAGGGGATGATGTTAAGTTTGATTATATATTAAGGGAGGGTATGACAACAAAAATGAATGCAGCCATCCTGATGAAGCAGATGAAGATAATTTGATGAGTCCCGGCAGCATTTTTTTAACAGTTTTTTATAATTGATAACAGTCAGTAGCTCAGCATATAGAGCCTTCCTGAACTGCTCTGCATGCACACGGGCAATTTCACATGACTTTTTTTGTTGAAAAATCGCTTACAAAGCAGCGCCGCTTTTGATTATATTTGCGCAAAATCCGTTACAGATGACAGCGACAGCTAATTATTCGGAAGAGAACATAAAAACTCTTGAGTGGAGGGAGCATATACGGCTGAGGCCGGGTATGTATATAGGTAAACTGGGTGACGGCTCATCCCAGGATGACGGTATATATGTATTGGTTAAAGAAGTAACAGATAATTCCATCGATGAGTTTATGATGGGTAATGGTAAGAAGATTGATATCAGCATTACCGATCGTGAAGTGTCTGTCAGGGATTATGGAAGGGGCATACCGCTGGGCAAGCTTCTTGATGTGGCTTCAAAGATGAACACCGGGGCTAAATATGATTCTAAGGCCTTTAAAAAATCAGTGGGCCTCAATGGTGTGGGTATTAAGGCAGTGAATGCACTGTCGAGCCACTTCCTGGTCCGTTCAATAAGGGATGGCAAAGCCAGGGAGGTTGAATTTGAAAAAGGTAATATTATAAGGGAAACGGAGATCTATCCCACTGATGAACAGAATGGTGTGCTTACATCATTTGTGCCTGATGAGGAGATGTTCGGTACCTATCATTATATCTCGGAGAATGTTGAGGCTATGCTAAGGAATTATGCATACCTTAATGTAGGGCTGGTAATTAATTTCAACGGCGAAAAGATACAGTCGAAGAACGGCTTGCTGGACCTGCTCAATGAGAATATGAACAAGGAGGGCCTGTATCCTATTGTTCACCTCAGGGGAGAGGATATAGAGGTGGCTTTTACCCATGGCAACCAGTATGGGGAGGACTATTACAGTTTTGTTAACGGTCAGCATACAACACAGGGGGGCACACACCTGACAGCCTTCAGGGAGTCGATGGTAAAGGTGATAAGGGATTTCTTCAAGAAAGATTTTGATCCCTCCGATATCCGGACATCCATAACCGCTGCCCTGAGCATTAAGGTTGAGGAGCCGGTGTTTGAGTCGCAGACCAAAACAAAGCTGGGATCAAAAAACATGTCCCCCGGGGGTGTTTCGGTAAGGAATTTTATTGGTGAGTTCATAAAAAAATCTCTTGACGACTACCTGCATAAAAACCCGGAAACGGCTGAGGTGATACTTAATAAAATACTTGAGTCTGAGAAGGAAAGAAAGGCTATCTCTTCCATAAAGAAACTGGCAAAGGAGCGCTCAAAGAAAGCAAGCCTGCATAATAAGAAGCTGAGGGACTGCCGTATTCATTATAACAGCAACCATGATCATCGCCTTAACTCCACGATATTTATTACCGAGGGCGATTCGGCCAGCGGCTCAATAACCAAGTCGCGGAACGTAGAGTCACAGGCTGTCTTCAGCCTGAGGGGCAAACCACTGAACACATACGGGCTGACCAAGAGGATTGTGTATGAGAATGAAGAGTTCAACCTCCTGCAGGCAGCACTGAATATTGAGGAAGGCGTGGATAACCTCAGGTATAATAATGTTGTTATTGCCACTGATGCTGATGTGGATGGTATGCATATACGCTTATTATTACTGACCTTTTTTCTGCAGTTTTTCCCCGACCTGATAAGGAAAGGACATCTGTATATACTGCAAACACCATTGTTCCGGGTAAGGAATAAGAAAACGACAAGGTATGTATATACTATTGATGAGAAGGAAAAAGCAATAAGGCAGATGGATGGCCGACCTGAGATAACCAGGTTTAAGGGACTGGGAGAAATATCCCCGGATGAATTCAAGCACTTTATAGGTAAAAATATGAAGCTGGAGCCGGTAAGGCTGAAGAAAGATGATTCGGTTAAGGATTTCCTTAATTTCTATATGGGCAAGAATACACCGGACAGGCAGGAATTTATTATTGAGAACCTCAGGTTTGAAGAGGACCTGATGGCTGAAGAGGAACAGGTAGTATAAAGTTGGTATGTTCGGGTCGATAATAGATAATTGTGAAGAGGACCTGATGGCTGAAAAAGAACAGATGGTTAAAAGAGTTATTTTTTGAAGGAAAAGATTAGTTTGCTATGAGCAATGATACTCCGGATATGGGGACAGAAAATACAGGCAGGGCCGAAAATGGCGGTGAAAAGAAAAGATCAGCCGTTGAGATGCTTAAGGTTACCGCCCTGTCAGGCATGTACGAGGACTGGTTTCTCGACTATGCATCCTATGTGATTCTGGAAAGGGCTGTCCCCCATATTACTGACGGCCTGAAACCGGTGCAGCGCAGGATACTCCATTCAATGAAAAGAATGGATGATGGCCGCTTCAATAAGGTTGCCAATATAATAGGCCATACCATGCAATTTCATCCCCATGGCGATGCATCCATAGGTGATGCACTGGTACAGCTGGGACAGAAGAGCCTGCTGGTGGAGACACAGGGTAACTGGGGCAATATGCTTACCGGTGACAGCTCTGCCGCACCACGTTATATAGAGGCCAGGCTGTCAAAGTTTGCACTTGATGTGGTCTTTAATCCCAAGACAACAGAGTGGAAGCCTTCATATGATGGCAGGAACAGGGAGCCGGTGACACTGCCGGTGAAATTTCCCTTATTACTGGTGCAGGGGGTTGAAGGAATAGCTGTGGGACTGGCATCCAAGATACTTCCGCATAACTTCATAGAGCTGGTAGATGCAGCCATCCTGTACCTTCAGGATAAGGACTTTGTGTTATATCCTGATTTTGCCACGGGTGGTATGATAGATGTGTCAAAATATAATGACGGGCTCAGGGGAGGCAATGTCAAAATAAGGTCCAAAATAGAGAAGCGGGATAAAAAGACACTGGTAATAACGGAAATACCATATTTCAGAACAACCGGCAGCCTTATAGATTCAGTACTGAAAGCCAATGAAAAAGGCCAGATAAAAATAAAACGTATTGATGATAATACGGCAGAGAATGTAGAAATAGTGATACAGCTGGCCAGCGGCGTATCACCCGACAAAACAATTGATGCACTCTATGCATTTACAGATTGTGAGATATCCATATCTCCCAATGCCTGTGTAATATTCAATAATAAACCCGAGTTTATAGGAGTAAGCGATATACTGAGGCGTACCGTCGATAATGCGGTGAACCTGCTTACCAGGGAGCTGGAGATACGCAGGGATGAGCTTGAGGAAGAATGGCATATGTCATCCCTGGAGAAAATATTCATAGAGGAACGCATATACCGTAATATTGAAGAGTGTGAGACATGGGAGGCCGTGGTTGAGGCTATTGATACGGGACTGGAACCATTTAAGCCGAAGCTGAAAAGAGAGCTTACACGGGATGATATTATTAAGCTGACAGAGATAAAGATAAAGAGGATATCAAAATATGATGTTAAAAAGGCAGATGAACATATAAAAGGACTGGAAACAGAGCTGGATGAAGTAATCAACCATCTTGCCAATATCATACCTTTTGCCATCAACTATTTCAGGCAGATAAAAAAGAAATACAGCAAGGGAAGGGAAAGGAAGACTGAGATCAAGAGTTTTGACCAGATAGAGGCAACAAAGGTAGCAGCCACTAATGCCAGGCTCTATTTTAACAGGGAGGAAGGTTTTATCGGGACATCCCTGAAAAAGGATGAATATGTATGTGATTGTTCTGATATAGATGATATCATAGTATTTCTGAAAGACGGCAGGTATATTGTTACCAGGGTATCTGAGAAGCAGTTTATTGGCAAGGATATTATCTATGCCGCTGTGTTCAGGAGAAATGATAAAAGAACTATCTATAATATTGTTTACCAGGATGGCAGAGGAGGCAATATTATGGCAAAAAGATGTGCAATAACCAGTGTTACCCGCGACAGGGAATATGATATTACAAAAGGGACAAAGGATTCAAGGATACTGTATTTCAGTGCTAATCCCAACGGTGAGGCCGAGGTGACAAAGGTGTATCACCGCCCCAGGCCCAGGCTTAAGAAACTTACCTTCGAATTTGATTTCAGTGATCTGGCTATAAAAGGAAAATCGTCAATAGGCAATATCCTCACCCGTAACCCTGTTCAGAAGATAAGCCTGAAAGAAAAAGGCGTATCAACGCTCGGCGGCCGTAAAATATGGTATGATGATACTGTAAACAGGCTTAATGCCGACGGTCGCGGACAATACCTAGGTGAATTTGGAGCCGGTGACAGGATAATGGTTATAACAAAAGACGGAACGGCAAGGCTCAGCAATTATGACCTGGCAAACCACTTTGAAGATAACATCCTGCTGATAGAAAAATACAGGCCCGGTGTGGTGTATTCAGCCGTATACTGGGATGCTGAAGCCGAATATTACTATCTCAAACGGTTCAGGGTGGAAGAGACGGATAAACCCATGTCTTTTATCAGTGAACACCCCGGTTCAAAGCTAATCAGCCTTACAGAAGTTGAGTATCCCCGACTCGAAATTGAATTCGGTGGTAAACATAAAGAAAGAGATAATGAGATTATAGAGGTGGCTGAATTTATTGCTGTTAAAAGCTATAAGGCCAAAGGCAAACGGCTGACAAACTACAGTGTCGGAAATATCAGGGAGATAGAACCTGTTGTTAAGAAAGAATCAGACCCCGCGCCGGAAGAGGATGAAGATCCTTCGCAGCATGACGGCGGTGATGATAAGAATGACAACAGTCAGATGAGACTTGAACTGTAGTTCTGTTCCGGCAAATATCCGTGTTATGACAGTGTATATGATAGGTTTTATGGGCTCAGGCAAATCAACGCTGGGGAAGAGGCTTGCATCAACTGCAGGCTGGGAATTTTATGACCTTGACAGCAGGATAGAGGAGATGGAAGGCCGGACGGTGACAGATATCTTTGAGACCTGTGGTGAAGATTATTTCAGGGAGGCGGAGGCTACCGCTTTGAAGAATATGCCGGATAAGGAGGATATGGTTATAGCCTGCGGGGGAGGCTCACCCTGCTATAAGGATAATATGGATTTTATGAATAAAACCGGTGTAACGGTATATCTTAAGCTTGAGGTGACAACACTTGTACAGCGCCTTATGAATGCGAAAAAGAACAGGCCCCTGGTAAGGGGTATGGAACAGGGGGAGTTGCTGAAATATATTGAAAGGACACTGGCAGAGAGGGAGAAGTGGTATAACAGGTCACGGCTGATAGTCGACGGCATGAAAGCTGAACCAGGGCGGCTGCTTGAACTGATTACTTACCTGCCTCCCTGTAATCACGCACAGGGTCAATATTAAGGTACCTCGATAATTTGCGTGTACCTATATAAAAAGGTATGGTGTCTATCAGCGCACTGACCATCTTGAAAACATAATTTGACAGGACAAGTATTAAAATGGCATGAGCTACCGTTTCACCGGGCCTGATTGATATGGCATCCCTGGCAAATAACCAGGTGATGGAAACAACGGCAATGGAATCAACCATCTGGCTTGTTAAGGTGCTGCCATTATTCCTTAACCACAGGGCCTTACCTTTCGTTAGTTTCTTGAAAAAATGAAACATCTGCACATCGACAAACTGAGCTGTGAGATATGCCAGCATTGAGGCTATTGTTGCCCCGAATGTCCAAAGCCTTATCTGGAAAAAGGTTCTCTGTGGATCGCCGGGGAAGGGGAGGTTGTCAGGCCCTATCTCCGGCCTGGGCGGCAATATCCCTCCCAGCCACAGGATAAACAGTACCCATACGTTCAGCAATAAGCCGGTCCAGACCACCATGGTAGCCCTTTTCTTGCCGTATAGCTCGCTAATAAAATCAGTGCACAGGAAGGTTATGGGATAGGGAAGCACACCTATGAAAACAACGAAAGGAACAGTCCTGCCCATAATGGCAAAGGTCAGGTCTATCTGTCTTGATATCCCCAGGATATTGAGTATGGCAAGAGTGCCTAAAAAAAAGCCGGAAAGAATGATAAAGACCATCTCTCTCCTTCTTTTGTATTTACCGTCTTCGACAGCCGATGGTTCAAACATGAGATAAAGTTATTCAATAATAATTAATTTCAAAATATACATGATTATGCTAATATTGATGCACATCCCGAATTTTTTCTGACCGCGCATGTTTATATAATTCTAAAGAATAAGTGGGTACATGTTTTTTCAGAGCTGTGCAAATTAATTATTGACAAGATAAAAAGTTAATGAAAAATTCACCCGTCAAAAACAGCTGTTCTGGATAATTTAATTAAATTAGTATGTTTAAAATATGCAGGAATGGGAGCTGGTATCTCTAAACTCTTTAGCATAGAAAAAGAGGAAAAAAGTATAATTGGTATATTGCTGTTTCAGTCTGTATTCCTGGGTGTTTTTTACGGTGTATTCAATATTACTGCACACGCAATATTCCTGTCAAGGTTTGATGAAACTGATATGGCCAGGGCTTATATTATAAGTGGGCTGGCTGGCAGTGGCTTAACCTACCTTTATTCCATCTTCCAGTCAAGACTGCGTTTTTCCGCTTTTTCTGTTTTAAACCTTTTTTTCATTTTCCTGGTAACAGTATGTCTCTGGGTACTGATACGAACCAGCCCTGAAGCATGGGTGGTGTATTCAATATTTGTTATGCTGGGCCCTCTCTTTATACTTGCAATGCTCAGTTACTGGGGAACGGCAGGACGTTTATTTACCCTGCGGCAGGGAAGGAGGTTTTTTGGCATTATTGATACCGGGCTGATAGCCGGGATGATAATAAGCAGTTTTTCCATTCCTGCACTGCTCTCTTTCAGCATACAGACACACGATATTCTGCTTATCAGCGCAGTAAGCATACTGGCATCCTTGCTGGTGCAGCTGGTTATTAACAGGAGGCATAAAGAAATGCTCAGTGTCCGCAGGCATCCGGAACAGAGCAGAGCCGGACTGAAGGTTTTCAGGGAAAACAGCTATATAAGAGCAATGGGTATTTTCATAGCTCTTTCCGTGCTGGTGGTCTTTTTTGTACAGTACTCATTTATGGCTGTCACAAAAATAAGATATCCTGAAGAAAACGAAATGGCACGCTTCCTGGGCTTTTTTGAAGGCACCATGATGGTTTTTACCCTGCTGATAAAAACATTTATCTTCTCATACCTGGTAAAGAACCAGGGTCTGAAGGTTACCCTGGCAATATCTCCCGTCGTACTGGGACTGTTCACAGTTATAGCTGTTATTATCGGTACCACCAGGGGTTTTGTTGCCGGCTCTTCAGGCTTTATGATTTTCTTCCTTGTGCTGGCAATATCCCGCTTGTTCGCAAAGGCATTGAAAGACTCGGTGGAATCACCTGCTTTCAAGGTACTATACCAGACCCTGGGAGAGAGGTTCCGGCACACGGTACAATCAACTATTGACGGTACCGTTAATGAAGTGGCTGCCCTGACAGCCGGACTTATACTTACCGGGCTGGGAGCACTCAGCTTTATTAAACTGATACATTTTTCCTGGGTCCTGTCAATTATTATTATCCTCTGGCTCATTTATGCCTTTCGCCTCTACTCTGAATACAGATCATCAATAAGGCAAACACTTGAGTCAGCGGTTTCCGGAGGCAGACGGGAGGAGGAAGAGCAGGAAGATGAAAGATTCAATTCCATCAGCTCCTCAGGCTTATTTATTGATATTAACTATTTTGAGCTTATTACCGGCTCTCAGATGGAAAGCCTTGCAACTAACAGTACCTTTATGGAACAGCTTGTTAATAAGGCTGAGAAAAATCTTAATCCCGATATTCTTCCCCTGCTTTATCGAATAAGATCTGCCGGGATTAATAACAACAAGCTTAATGCCAGACTCTCTTCAGTTATCGGTGATATTGAGTCTGTTATTCAAAAACAGGGATTGGGAAAAAGAAAAAATCTGGCTTTGACAATTGGAGAGAGCAGTAACAGGAAACTGCAACTGCAGACGATGATGTCAGGGAACAGTATGCCTGTCATAACTGATCTTATGAGGCTTATACGCGATCAGGATGATGCGATAAAGAGAGAGACAATATATCTTGTGGGGAAATTCAGGATAAAGGAGTTATTACCTGAAATATGTGAGTGCCTGGATAATGATGCCATAGCAAACGATGCCTATTCTGTACTTAAAAAATTCAGGGAAGAAGCATATCCTGCTCTGGCGGGTCATTACTTCAGGTCGTCAGGCAATATTGCCGTCAGGAGGCTGCTGATAAGACTTTTTTCTGAAACAGGGGGTAGCCAGGCTGTTGACTTTCTGCTTCCCTCTGTGTGGTCAATAAACAGGCTTATAAGAAAAGAAGCAGTCACCGGACTGGTCAGCTGTGGCTACAGGGCGGATGAGGATACCCGTAACAGGTTGCTGCAGGAAGTACAGGATATTATTGGCTTGCTTACATGGAACCTGTCAGCACAGATAAGCCTCAGGGAAAATAATAACCAGATGCTTTATGATACACTTGAAAAAGAAACAAAGTGGTGGTCAGGATTTTTATTTGATCTCCTGTCATTAATCTATGATAAAAGTTCACTGGATAAGATAAAGGAGAACCTGGATAGCGGTACGGTGGAAAGTGTCAACTTTGCACTTGAGATGCTTGATATTGTTGTTGATGATGAGATTAAACCACGCCTGACAGCTTTTCTGGATGTGGTATCTGATGAAGACAAGGTGAAAAATCTGTTCCAGTTCTATCCCGGGAATATACCTGAATACGAGACCTTGATTCAGGATCTGGTGAACAAAGATTATAACCATATCGGTGTATGGGCAAAGGCATGCTCAATAAGGAGCCTGTACGGAGTATCAAGGCCGGATGAAACAGATTTCCTGGTAGCCCTCCTCTTCGGTGTTCACAGGATATTGCGGGAAGAAGCCTGCCGCTACCTGAAGGATAATTATGATGATGTGTACAGTAATTGTTCGTACCGCCTGCCCGGGAGGTATCGTGAACAGCTGGAGCTGGTACTGAAAGAGGAAAAGGATGAAAAGGAATTGTTATATACCAAGCTCGCATCCCTGGCAGGGGTATTACCGGAACTGCCTGAAAACAGTCTGACGGGTCTGGCTGAGAAGATCATAACTATTGAAAGCGCCGGTGACCTGCTGCCTTTCACGGGATCAGACTTTATTATCTGGCCCCTGGATAATGATGAAAAAGAAGGGGAGAGAAAGCTGTCCTTTAACTGGCACACCGCCGGAATTTATTTTGATGCAGAGAAAATAAAGAAAATCAGTGTTAATTATTACCTGCTGGAGATAAAGGAGATGGAGAAATATGCATTTTATGAATGTGATAACTACCACCTGCTGGTAAGACATATGGATAATAATATTAATAAAGATGAACAGTAACCAGACTACAATATTCCGCCAGCTGATACTCAATGTTATCATACCGACATTAATGGCGCTGGTTGTGATGGCCGTAGTCAATTTCAGAAATACAAAGGCACAGATTACAAGGGCTAGCGATGAAAAGAACAGGATAATATCAGGGGAGATAACAGCAATCCTGGAATTGCAGGATCTGGCTATCTCCATTATTGAGCGCAGCATGTCTGAAAGGATGCATGAGCAGTCTGAGCAGATAGTAAATGAAATATTGCCCGGGCATGATAATATTGAAAATGTCGATCTCCACAAAATACAGTCAAGGCTGGGCATGGATCCTGAGCAGGAAGATATTTTTATTATTGATACCAATGGTGTAATTGTCAATACCACATATGAAAGAGACCTGGGTTTTAACCTTTTTGAGATTGGCGAGGAGCACAGGAATCATCTGCTGCATGTGCTGGACACAGGGGTGTTTGTTAATACGCGCTTTGCCATTGAGGCAGCGACCAAAACACCACGTAAATATACGTACCAGGCTACCAGCGACAGGAATTATATAGTTGAGCTGGGTGCTTTCTCGGAGGAGGCGAATGAAGTAATCCAGACAATAGAAAGAGTTAAGGCAGATATAATAAATGATAACCAGGGGATTATTGACCTGGAAGTATTTTTTAATGCCGATACCATCTTCAGCCTTAACAGGGATGCCCTCGTCTATCAGGATAAAGCAGGTGTCCTGGCAAGAGTCTTCAGTCAGAAAGATACTCTTGCAATGTTTGAGAAAACAGGTAGCGACTGGTACCATTTTCAGTTCTTTTACCTGCCCAGGAAAAATTCAACACTTTATAAGGGATCAGTAATAAGGATAGTGAGCGACCGGACGGCTGAAAAAGTATTATTGCAACGTGAGCTGGCAAAATTCATAATACTGTTCTCACTGACCCTGGTTATTGTTATGATTCTTATATACCGCAAGACAAGAGTTATAACACAACCTATAGCCAAGCTGGTGGAAAATGTTGACCGTATAACGGGTGGCCACCTGAGTGAGAGGGCTGAAGTGACAGGTAATAATGAGATAACACGCCTGTCCCAGAAGTTCAATATGATGATAGATGAACTCGAGAAGTATTATAATGAGCTGGAACAGATGGTGCTCGATCGTACGGCAGAGATAGAGAAACAGAAACTCGAGATAGAAGAACAGAGAGATGTGCTCAGAGACCAGAAAAACAAGCTGTATGAAAGAAATACACAGCTAAATGCTGCATATACGGAGATAGATGAGCAGAGAAAGCATATAATGGACTCTATCTATTATGCCAGAAGGATACAGACAGCCATTCTGCCCTCTGAGGACCATATATATGATAAGCTGGGTGACCATTTTATACTTTACAGGCCCAAGGATATTGTCAGTGGTGACTTTTACTGGTTCAGGGCAATAGATAACAGGATAATGGTTTCGGCAGTAGATTGTACAGGACACGGTGTGCCGGGTGCCTTTATGTCAATTGTGGGTTATAACCAGCTTAATCATGCTGTTAATGTAGGTAAAGCCAGGGATGCAGAAGATGTCCTGAACCAGCTTAACAGGGGAGTGATAGAAACCTTATCGGTAGACACCCACGAATCAAAGGTTATGGATGGAATGGATATGGCATTATGCGTTTTCTGTGAAGGAATGAAAACAGTGCAGTTCTCAGGTGCCAATAACCCGCTGATAATAATAAGGGATGGAGAACTATTGCAGTATAAGGGTGATAAGTTCCCCATCGGAGCATATGAAGGTGAACGTCCACAGGTTTTTACCCGTCAGGAGGTCACACTGAAAAAGGGCGACTGCCTGTATATTTATTCCGATGGTTATGCTGACCAGTTCGGCGGACCGAAAGATAAAAAGTTTACTACCAAAAAATTTAAACAGCTGCTCCTGGATATTTATAAAGAAAAATGTGATGTTCAGAAATATTTGCTTGATAAAAGACTGGATGAGTGGAAAGGTGACAGGGAGCAGCTTGATGATGTGCTTGTGATAGGTATTAAGATTTAGTACTTCTTTTATTGATAATAGTATTATGGTAAAAAAGATACCCGAAAAAGATGGCTCCGCAAAAGGGAGATTTAACCCCTTTCCCGGACTGCGACCCTTTACACCTGAGGAGAGTGATCTTTTCTTTGGCAGGGAAGGACAGAGCGGGGAAGTATTGAATAAGCTGAAAGCCAACAGGTTTGTGACTGTTATAGGCGCTTCAGGAAGTGGTAAATCATCACTTATATACTGTGGAGTGATACCCCATCTTATTGAATCAGAGGGCAGAGAGATGGATCAGTGGCAGGTGGTTAATATGCGCCCCGGGAATGATCCTCTGGGCAATCTCTCCTCCATGATCACTGAAAGGCTGATAAAGGATACAGGAACCGGAACAGACAGGGCCACAACCAATACCATGATAAGGGAGGATGAGAACGGCCTGGTTAATATTGTAGGCAAGCTGCCTGAGAATAAGAACAGAAAACTGTTAATACTGATAGACCAGTTTGAGGAATTATTCAGGTATAAGTCAGCGGCAAAATCAAACGTCAGTGAAGGTGATGCCAGATTTTTTGTCAGTCTTCTTGTTAATGCCGTAAAAGACCCCACATCAGGTATTTCGCTTATAATAACCATGCGCTCTGATTATATAGGTGATTGTGCACATTTCCAGGGACTGACGGAGCTGATCAATAACAGTAATTACCTTATACCTCATATGACTGAGGATAATTACCGGAGGGCAATAACGGGTCCGGTGGAATATGCAGGAGCCAGTATAGATGATGAGCTGGTGGATATGCTCATAAGAGAGATAGGAGACCGTACCGATCAGCTGCCCGTTCTGCAGCATGCCCTGATGAGAACATGGGAACACTGGCAGGCGATGGGAGTGACGGAACGGCCAATATCCATATCCAACTATGATGCCGTGGGACAGATGGCTGAAGCCATGTCAAGACACGCAAATGAAGCTTTTGAGGAGCTCAGTAAAAGAGAGCAGGAGATTTGTGAGACATTATTTAAGACGATAACCGAAAAGGGAGCCGATAATAAGGGCACAAGACACCCGACAAAGGTGTCTGTTATAGCCGCTATTGCCAGATGTTCTGAACCTGAACTGATAAAGGTTATCAATGCTTTCCGATCCTCCGGAAGATCATTTATTACACCCGGTGAAGGTGTTGAAATAAACGGTGAAACAGTAATAGATATCTCCCATGAGAGTATAATGAGGTTGTGGGACCGGCTAAGTGAATGGGTGGATAAGGAGGCTGCTTCAGTGCAGATGTACCTGCGCCTGTCTGAGGCGGCGGCTATGTTCCAGGAAGGGAGAACCACCCTGTGGCGTCCGCCTGACCTGCAGCTGGCTCTTAACTGGCGCAATGAGAATATGCCTACCCTGACATGGGCGGAGAGGTTTAACCCGGCTTTTGAAAGGGCAATGGTATATCTCAGGACCAGTGAAAAGGAATTTATTGCAGAAGAGGAGAATAAGATAAGGGCCCAGAAAAGGCAGCTGCGGCGCAGCAGGATAACAGCAATAATACTGGGTACTGCCGCCATAATATCCATGTTCTTTATGCTGTTTGCCTTCATTAAGCAGGTGGAAGCAGAGAAGAACAGGCAGGAAGCCGAACAGCAGAGAGAGAGAGCTACCATAGAACAGCAGAGGGCTGAGGAGATGGCGGAAGAGGCAAGACTGAGTGCGGAAGAAGCAAGGAGACAGGAGGAAAGAGCCCTGGCAAATGCTGATTCGGCAAGGATAAGTGCCCTGGAAGCAATGAGACAAAAAGAGTTTGCAGACAGGAGCGCACAGGAAGCCAATGTGCAGAGGTCAAAAGCCGAGATGAATGAAGAAGAAGCAAGGAGACAGGAAGAAAGAGCACTGGCACTGGCTGATACGGCCCGGATGAATGCAGAAGAAGCACTGAGACTGAGGATGGTATCAGTTGGCAAATCTATGGCTGTCAAGTCAATACAGCTTAGTGGTGAAGTACAGCTTCAGACACTGCTGGCTTATCAGGCCTACCTTTTTAATAAACGAAACGGTGGCACGGCTAATGATGCTGATATTTATATGGGTCTGTATAATGTTGCCAAAACAAACAGGGCCCTGAACTATAAAACATTTGAGGGTCATTCGGGAATGGTTAACAGTATAGCGTTTCAGGCCGGTACCCGTGAATTCTTTACCTCGGGATCGGACGGGAAGGTGCTTAAGTGGAATGCCGGTAATTCAGACGGACAACCAGGTTCTGTATTTGAGGGAAATGAGATAATCGAGGTGCTGAGCACCAGCAGCGATGGACGACTGCTGGCATGTGGCAGCGACAGGGCAGTGATAAGAATAATACCCGTTACCGGCGAAGATGTAATGTATGAACTGACCGGTCATACGGATAAAATAAAAGCAATGGCTTTTACCCCTGGTAATAAGGAACTGGTGTCTTCAGGTGTAGACGGGAAAATTATTATGTGGGAATTGGAGACAAGGAGACCAGAACTGTTAATGACAGGTAATGAGTCGCTTAACACAATTGACGTATCAGAATCAGGGAAATATCTTATTGCGGCATCGGACAGCGGCCGGGTATATTTATGGGATCTGGAAACCAGGACAGCCATTAATTCTCTTGATACAGAAAAAGGGTCAATAAGGGTTGTCCGGTTTAAGGATGATAAGAATTACGCTGTGGGTTACCAGACAGGATTGATTGAATTCCGAACGGTAGGTGAGAAAAGCAGTTATGAATCTGTAAGAGCCCATTCGGTGAGGGTAACGGACATACAATTCAATGAAGCCCTGAAACAGATGGCCAGCAGTGGTTTCGACGGACTGGTTAAAATATGGAATTATGATGACCTTACTGAACCTCCCATATCGCTTGAAGATAATGATGGCTTTGTGTTCTCTCTGTCCTTCAGTCCTGATGGACGGATGCTTCTGTCAGGCAGCGCAGGTAATGTAAATAACAGGAACCTTATTGCAAGGCCTACACATGTGGATTATATGGTAGATGATATATGCAACCTGCTCACAAGAAACTTTACGGTGGAAGAGTGGTGGAGATATGTAGGAAGGGATATAGATTACGAGGAGACATGTAAGAAAAATGAACTAAACATAAAAGTGCGGGAAAAGAAAGGAGATTGATTACTAATCTAATGCATCATTATATGATCCGGTCAGTATGCTTTTTATTGATTTATTCCTTTGTTCTTGTAACAGGACTGTCAGCACAGGATTGTGCGGTTAATCTGCGCAATGCAGAGGAATTGTTTGACGCAGGCCGTGTTGAGGAGGTCCCGGCCTTGCTTGAATCATGTCTTGAATCTGGATTTACAGCAGCTGAAGAACTGGCAGCTTATAAGTTTATAATCAGGTCTTATCTTTTTGATGATAAGACAGATATGGCTGAGGCTATGATGCTGAAATTTCTGAAGAAAAACCCGGAGTACGAGGTCAGCCCTACGGATAATACTGATTTTATATACCTTTTTAAAAAATTCAGTGTAAAACCGGTGATACAGCTTGGACTGAAAGCAGGGATTAATTATACCTATATGCTGGGTAAGGATGACCTGTCAGTATCAGGTGAGGCTGCCGGAGCAGATTATAGAAATGAGAATTTCACAATCGCCCTGGGTGGCCTGGTGAAATATAAGATCAATAATTTTCTTGAAGCAGGCATAGAACTGGATTATTCGGAAGTGTCATTTAATATAAGTGAGAAATTCCTTTCCTATGGTATTGTCAGCTATAATGAGAAGCAGCGCCGGCTGGAAAGCATAGTTAATATCTATTATGAGCCATGGGATTTCAATGGCTTTATTCCTTATTTTAAAGCGGGAGCCGGTGTGGCATATAATATTGCCACAACGGCCAGTTCAACTTTTTATAATTCTGATGTGAATAACCCTTTTGAAAGGGCCGGACCGGAAGTTAGCAGGGTGGATTCGCGAAACAGGACAGATATACTGGTTGCTGCCGGGCTGGGATGTAAATATAAACTACCATCTGGATATGTGTTTTTTGATGTGGATACACGCGCCGGAATGATGAACCAGTCAATACCTGGTGTACCCACAGACCAGGAGCTTTACTATTTTTTTACCGATGACAGGTTCAGGTTGAATGTGATGAGGGCGAGCCTTGGCTATATATTTATAATTTATAAACCTGAACGAATAACGAAATAGAGCCATGAAACCTTTATTTATTCTAATTATCAGCCTTCTAATTACCCTTGTTTCATGTGAAAAATACCCTGACCGGGGCACATTTGATAACCCATTGCTGGTATACCATGGTGATGCCTTTGTGGACCTTGGCCTGTCTCTTGACGAAACACAGGACGGATATGCCATAGCAGGCATGCGAACGGTAATTAGCCGCTCCGAAAGCAACCTTGGAGGTAGCATCATTGATTCCGCAACGCAGGACCTGGCTGTTCTCAAAACTGATGCCGGGGGAGATCTTGAATGGGCATATATTAATGCAGCTTCAGGTTATGATGAAGCCCGGAGTATCAGATCACTTGCAGACGGCTCTGTAATATGTGCGGGTGTAGCAAGCAGCGCTGAAGGATCGGTAAGTGGTAATGATATGATTATAACAAAAATGGGTGCCGGTGGTAGTGTAAGCTGGCAGAAGACATATGGTGGACGGGGTAACCAGGCAGCTAATGATATTATCGAGTGCGATGACGCCGGATTCCTTGTTCTTGGAACAAGCGACACCGAAAATATTGCCGGCACCTTCGGTCAGGATAATCCCCGGGGCCGACTTAATATTTATATTCTGAAACTCAATGCTATGGGCGACAGCCTGTGGTCAGTATCCTATGGCTTTGATGAAGATGATATCGGTGTTAAGATAAGCAGGGACCTGGGAGGCAATGGTTATATGGTTCTGGCTACCACAGATAATCATGGACCAGGGCAGGGGATGAAAAATATTTTGTTCCTCAGGATAAATAATGTTGGAAACGTTACCAGGAGTGAGATTTTCGGAAGCACGGCAAACGAAAAGGCTGTTGACCTAATTGTACAGGATAATGCCTATATGATACTGGGAGCTTGCGGACCTGACGGCAACAATGATAATGAAATGTATATTCTGAAACTGACAGAGGATATATATGACACTCCTTTGCTGGAGAAACGTATCAGTATCTCCGGGAGAAGGCTGGTGCTGAACTCATTATGTTACCATCCGGATGGTTTCTTTATTATTGCAGGTGCTGTTGGCGATGCCCTTGAAGAAGATATGTTGTTTTATTTTATGGACACTGATGGCCGTGAATATGCAGAGCCGCATATCCCGGCCGGGCAGGGGAGCCAGGTAATAAATGACATGATTGTGGACACACAGGAGAATATAGTGTCGGTGGGGACTAATGGAACAGAAACAAGCTCACTGATAACGTTTTATAAGGTTAAGAAACCCACGCTGTAAATTGAAAATCATAATAATGGATATGCTAGCATTGATTTAAATATTTCCCGATGAGACGATTGATTATTATCAGTTTAGTATTATTACTGCCGTTCATACAGGTATCGGCCCAGCAAGTCAAGGACGTATCGATAATTGGTGTTTTTACAGAAGGAAAAACAGTTACAGCTAATTATACCCTGGAGGGGACTTCAGGGACTGAAGATGTTTTTATTCAGTGGATGAGGGTTTCGGCAACAGACAGCATTGATCTGGCCATCACAGCTGGCTATAACATAGTTACAGCCGATGTGGGCTATAAGCTGCTTCTGAGGGTGACACTGGAAGACGGGGCAGTGCAGGATACGGCATGGAGTGCCTTAAGCCCGGAGGTCATAGCCAATACTGAACCGGTGGCTACTAATGTTACTGTAGCGGGCGGACTGGATCCTGGTGATTATATTTTCGGGGATTATGATTACAGTGATGTTGACGGAGACCCGGAAGGAGTATCTGAATATGAATGGAGGGTAAGCGATACCGATCAGTTTGGTGATGCCAGTGCCATAACAGGAGTCACAGCTAAGTCATACCAGGTACAGACAGCAGATGAGGGCAGGTATTTCTTCTTTGGTGTAAGGCCCGTGGCGCAGACCGGCGCACAGGCAAGTGATTATACATGGAGTGCGGTACACGGACCGGTAACCATAAACAGTGCCCCCGCTACATCAAACAGGGTGATTAACGGCGGGTATTTTGTTGATGATGTGCTGAGCGGTGATTATGACTATAATGATGTGGATAATGATCTTGAAGGTAATTCAAATTACAGATGGGCTGCCGGCAGTACAACAACACAGGCTGATGCATCAGTTATAAGCGGTGAAACCGGCATATCATATAAAATAAGAGATGAAGATCAGGGCAGCTATATTTTCTTTGGCGTTCAGCCTGTTGCACAGACGGGTGAAACAACAGGTACAGAAGAATGGACAAGCGCCCATGGCCCTGTTAACTCCCGGCCCACAGCCAGTACTGTAATTATTGATAATACCGCGCCTGAAGTGGGGGATGTGCTGACAGGCTCATATATTTATAATGATGTTGATGGTGATCCTGAAGGTACATCAATCTACAGGTGGTTGAGAGACGGCACTGAGGAGATAGCAGGAGCCGCTTCACTTAATTATACTGTGACCTACGACGATGTTGGGAGCAGACTGGTTTTTGAAGTGACACCGGTATCAGCAAGTGGTTATCCGGTGGCAGGTGACCCGGTGCAGAGTGCCATCACAGCAGATGTTCCGCCCTCAGGCCTGCCTGTGGTATCGGATGTATGCATATCAGCTGTGCGAAATACTGGTAATACAGTGCAGGGTAAATATACATATACCTATAACAGGAATGAAGGTAACTCGCTGTACCAGTGGTACAGGGACGGGTCACCGATTCCGGGTGCCACATCCCAATCATATGTGCTTACGGAAAATGATATTGAGTCTGTTCTGCAGTTTGGGGTAACGCCGGTCTCCAAAGCACCTTCCCCGGTTGAGGGTGCAGAGCTTCTCAGTGACACCCTTGCCACTTTTATTATACTCAATGATGAAGTCAGCGTGGCAGATTCTCCTTTTACCCTTCAGGCCAACCCGGGGGGAGGGGTGTTCAGTGGTGAAGGTGTTTCTGCCGGCACCTTTGATCCTTCTGCCGTTAACACCGATAACAGCCCTTTTATTATTGACTACCAGCTCACTCTTCAGTATGATGAACACGTCTGTATACAGAAAGTATCGGATACGGTTAATGTAAATCCTGTTGAAACATATTTTGAGAGCTTTAAGGATGTGTACTGTTACGATAACGGAACTGATACGATTGTTGTAAGAAATATGCCCTCTGATGCCAGCGGGCCCATGTTTATATTCACGGAACCATCAGCTGTCATAAGCCTGCTGAATGATACTACCGTTGTTTTTGACCCGGCGCTCATGGGTGCAGGTGATAATGCCGACAGTTTATATTTTACTTACCAGCACGAATCTTCCATTATAGAAATAAAAAGAGGCTTTATAATAGACTCTGTTGGCACCTCACTTGCTTTTCAGAACCTTGACGATGCCTATTGTACTGATGCCCCGGCCAGGTTCATAAGCGTGGATAACATATACCCGGCCGGTGGAAGCGGTGAGTGGACAGGTGATATGCTGACCAATAAATCAGCAGGATCGGCAGTCTTTGATCCGGCACTGGTACCGGCAGGCGCTGTATATCCCGTAACATACCGCTATACAACGGCCAGAGGCTGTACAAGCCAGGTGATAAGCAAGGATGTGACTATTAATCCCCTGCCTGATGCTGACTTTGCTATTGATCCTACATATAATATAGAGGGCGATCCGGACCTTCTTGTTCCTTCATTGGCTGGCGGCACCTTTACAGGACCAGGTATCGTGGGTGACCAGTTTTATCCCGGGCTGGCAGGAGTGGGAAGTCATGGTATAAGCTATTCAGTTACCGATGTGAATGGTTGTTCTGCTTCAAAAACCAATAATACCCTTGTGCGGGAGGCACAGGGAGCTATTGAAGGCCTGCCTGACATTATATGTTATGATGATATGATATATGGCATAGATGTTACAGGCCTGCCGGCCGGAGTGAGTATTACAGGTTTCAGTAATACAAAAGGAGGTATTAGTTCCAGCGGCCCCACTACCGCAGACTATTATATTCCCGGAGTGGGAGCGGGCAGGGATACAGTCAGATTTGCCTATATATGGGAGGGTGTTGGTTATGAATTATCCAGGATTGTATATATTGATTCCATAGGTAAACTGGAGATCATAGGGCTTAATGACAGCTATTGTGAATATGAGGGAGATGTTAATATGCGTATATCCGTCGAAAATTCAACAGGCTCCGGTAATTTTGCTTTTACCGGTCCGGATACTTCATTTGTTAACTATGGGCAGATAGCCGACCTTTACCCGTACAAGACACCGCCCTCCGATATCCCTTACCAGCTTAGCTACACCCATGTTTCTACAGTTCAGTCATCAGGATGTACCAAAACAGTGAGCAGGGATGTTTATGTCCATCCAAGCCCTGATGTGGAAATACTGACTGACAGGCCAACAGTCAGCCTCGATGAGGCACCTTTTGATCTTACAGGCTCTCCTTCTGAAGGCACTTTTTCCGGTAACGGGGTTTACCTGGATGGACCTGTTTATAAATTTAACCCTTCAGTGGCTGGTGAAGGCAATACGGTGGTGAATTTCTCCTATGTTGACACCAACAGCTGCGCTTCTGCCATAAACACGAGTATTATGGTTGTGAAAGCCGAAGGCGCAATCTCAGGCGTAAATGAGGGTAATCAGTACTGTTATGACGGACTTAACGATACACTCATCTATGAAAATACAGGGGCGTCATGGACAGGTATAGGCTTTGAAGGCGCAGGAATAACAGCTATTGATGATACCAGAGCAGTATTTGATCCGGCCGCTGCCGGCAGGGGCGACCACAGGATCAACTACAGTTATAACGATTCGGTGCTTACACGCTTTGTGGTTTCTGTGACCCTTAACGTTGATTCCCTGGGAACAGTGGAGATAAATAACCTGGATGCAGGTGATGAATTTTGCAATAACATTGAACCGCTGGAACTGTTTACATCCAAACCTGGAGGTGTGTTTACAGGTCCTGTTGATGATAACTTTCTTGACCCCTCAATGGGACTGGGTGAAACGGAGGTGTCGTATAAATATACAAACCAGGAAACAGGTTGTTATGTTGAGGTGAGTATACCGGTAAAGATCAACCCTGCACCAGTGGTTGATTTTGATGTCGCAGATGTGTGTATAGAACATGGTGAAGATACCACCCGCTTTATCAATAATACAGCATCAGATGACTCTGTTGAGATCTGGGCATGGCGCTTTGGTGATCCGGGCAGCTTTAACGAGAGTGATCTTGAGAGTCCGGGACATATGTACAGGACACATGGACCCAGGGTGGTTGAACTGACAGCTGTCACTGTAAACGCTTGCACAGACAGCCGTGAGAAAAATATTGACCTGGGTGTAAAGCCTGATGCAGATTTTGCATGGACGGGAGACTGTTATATTATTGATGATTCCCTGCTGCTTTTTGATAAATCATTCTCCCCGGCCCCGGTGGCTGAGCATATATGGAATTTCTTTGACGGCAGTGACCCGCTGTCAGGTGAACAGCTCAGGTATCCCAAGACATCTGTTGGGGAATTTGATGTACAGCTTATTGTTAAGACAGGCTATACTGCATGCCATGATACAATAATAAAAGAAGTGACCATTAGACCTACAATCACCCTGGAGGATGATGATTATTACCAGGATTTTGAAGACGGACAGGGAGGATGGATAGCAGGCCTGGGAGAGAGTTTTAATGAGTGGAGTTTTGGAACACCCGGCCGTGATGTAATGAATGAGGCGGCATCAGGATATAATGCCTGGTATACCAATTTTGATACTGTTAATCAGCTTGAGTCAGTGTATTCGGTGGAGAGTCCCTGTTTCGACTTTACCAATATAAGCAGGCCTTATGTATCTGTGGATGTATGGAAGAGATTAGACAGAAACAGGGATGGCGCTGCACTTCAGTACAGGGTGGGTAATAGCGGCGACTGGAAGCTGGTGGGCAGCCTGGATGATGGCATTAACTGGTATAATTCGGTTTTGATCAATGGTAAACCCGGCGGACAGTCAATAGGCTGGACATCGGTTGGAGGACAGGATACGGGCTGGGTTAACGTAAGAAATAAACTGGATGTGATAGCAGGGAAAAAAGATATTAAATTCAGGCTTGTTTACGGATCGGATGGAACAGCAAAGGATAATGAAGGATTTGCTTTTGATAATTTCAGTATTAGCACAAGAAGCAGAAATGTATTGCTGGAGCATTTTACCAACTATAACAGCACTGATAATAAGAATGCCAGTGAATTACTGAAAGAGATAGTCGATAATACCGGCAGTGATGTGATAAATGTGCAGTATCATGCCAATATACCGGCTGATGATGATTTCTATTATGATAATGAGGCTGACGTGAGTGCACGCATGCTCTTTTACGGATTGTCCGGAACACCTTATTCCTTTGTTGACGGTGGGATAAATACAAATTATGCATTCGAATATAATTATGTGCTTAATAACCGGGCCGATTCAGTTGACCTGTATAAGAGAAGTATGATAAATCCATGTTTTGATATGGATATCAGCTCACAGGTAGCAGAAGGGATACTGACTGTTTCCTGTGATATTACAGCACTGGAAGATGTAGATGCTCAGAATCTTACCTTATATATACTGGTTATAGAGAAAGAAACGTATTATAATGCTCCGAATGGGGAGACAGTGTTTTATAATGTATTCAAGAAGATGCTTCCCGATGCCGGAGGTACCGACCTTAAAAAGACATGGGTGGAAGGTGAGAGTGAATCTTTTGACGGGTTCTCCTGGCTCATAGAGAATATTTATGATACAGGTGATATTGAGATAATAGCTTTCCTTCAGAATAATGCCAGCAAGGAGGTGTACCAGTCTGTGTCCACCTACCAGGTTGATGTAGCTACGGCTGTATATGATCCGCTCAATGAGGACCTGTCTTATGCTTTTTCTGTTTATCCCAACCCGGCATCTGATTACCTGCATATTGATTTCAGGGAAGAGCTGGAAAGCCGCGCGGTGCTGAGTATATACAATTATGCCGGCAATAAGGTATTATCACGTAAGCTGCCGGCGGGTTTGTCCGAACTGAGAATCGATGATCTCCATCTGCCTGAGGGTATCTATATTGTCAGGCTGCTCAGGGATGGGCGGTCTGTTGCGTATAAAAAGCTGATTATTACACAACAGTAGGGTGCCGGGACCATGTCCCTTAACTTTTTTTGCTACCTTTGTAAGCTTTAATTTAAGGCTTTCAGGTTTGTAAGTACAGACCTGGCTTAATCTTTAAATATATATATATATGGATAGGAGAGTACTGCTGATGATCCTCGACGGATGGGGGATGGGTGATGGTTCAAGATCGGATGTTATTGCAAATGTGTCTACACCTGTTATGGATGGTCTGTCTGAGAAATACCCCGCTTCACAATTGATGGCCTCAGGAGAGAATGTTGGACTGCCTGAGGGGCAGATGGGTAATTCGGAGGTAGGACACCTGAATATTGGTGCAGGGCGCGTGGTTTACCAGGACCTGGTGAAAATAAACCTGGCCATAAAGGAGGGTGATTTTTTTAAAAACAAAGAGCTTGATGAAGCATTTATGTATGCACGTGAGAGTGGCAAGAAGGTTCACCTGATGGGACTTCTGTCAGATGGTGGCGTTCATTCACATATAAAACATCTCTTTGCCCTCTGTGATATGACACAGAACTATGGACTGGGAAAGGTATTTGTTCATGCCTTTGGCGACGGTCGTGATACGGATCCCAGAAGCGGAAGCGGATATCTTGAGGAATTAACAGAGCATATTGAGGGGACAAGCGTGGAGCTGGCATCTTTTGTTGGCAGGTATTATGCCATGGACCGGGATAAAAGATGGGGAAGGATAAAACTGGCTTACGACATGCTCACAGCAGGCAAAGGCAGGCATACCGATAATATGGGGAAAGCGCTGAGGGAATCATATGATAGTGGCGTGACGGATGAATTTGTTAAACCACTGGTACATATTGATGAAGACGGAAAGCCGCTGGCTGTTATCGAAGAGGGTGATGTGGTTGTTTTTATCAATTTCAGGAACGACAGGGCACGGCAGCTGACTGAGGTGCTGACCCAGAAAGATATGCCGGAACATGGCATGAAGACCATGCCCCTTCACTTTTATACTATGACACGCTATGATGCTGAATTTAAGGGGCTGCATATTTTGTTTCCAAAAGACGATATAAGGAATACAATAGGTGAAGTACTGGCAGAGGCCGGAAATACACAGCTGAGGATTGCAGAAACAGAAAAATATGCCCATGTTACCTTTTTCTTTTCAGGTGGCCGGGAGGAAAAATTCAGGAATGAAAGCAGGATACTTATTCCTTCACCTGATGTTGACACCTATGACCTGAAACCTGAAATGAGTGCATACAAGGTTAAGGATTCGCTTATAGAAGAGATAAAAAAGGAAAGCCACGACTTTATATGTCTTAATTTTGCCAATGGTGATATGGTTGGCCATACCGGTGTTTATGAGGCAATAAAAAAAGCCATTGCTGCAGTGGATGAATGTATGGGTGAGGTGGTGCAGGAGGCAACTGATCATGGCTATGAGATAATTATTATTGCCGACCATGGTAATGCCGATAATGCGGTAAATGATGATGGGAGTCCCAACACCGCTCATTCGCTGAATCCTGTTCCCTGCATACTGGTGTCAGACAGGTATAAGAGGATAGATAAGGGAATACTGGCTGATGTTGCGCCTACCATATTGAGCCTTATGGATATTGACATACCGGAGGAGATGACCGGTAAACCTCTTATATAGTATGCTATCACTTGGCAAAGCAATAATATCAAGTGCTGTTTTTGAAGAAAAATTTGCCTGTGACCTGAAAAAATGCAAGGGTTACTGTTGTCTGCAGGGCGACTCCGGTGCTCCCCTGCTTGATGAGGAAGCCACTGTACTGGAAGAGATATGGCCTGTGATAAAAAATTATATGAGGCCGGAAGGGATAAGAGCTGTGGAGGAGAAAGGCCTGTCTGTTATTGATTCTGACGGTGACCTTGTAACACCCCTTATAGGCAAAGCCGAATGTGCCTATGCAAAATATGATGGAGGTATATATCACTGTGCCATAGAGAGAGCATGGGAAGACAGGGTTATATCGTTCAGAAAGCCCTTATCATGCCACCTTTTCCCTCTCAGAATAAAGAGATACAGGGAGTTTGATGCTGTTAATTATGAAGAGATAAAAATCTGCCGCCCGGCCGTACGGCGCGGTAAGAACGAAAATATTCCGGTTTACCGGTTCCTGAAAGATCCATTGATAAGGTTATATGGAAGTAAATGGTATAATGAGCTGCTTAGAGCCGCAGCAGACATAGGCAGGAATAAACACTGATAAAGCTTGATTTGAATTTTGCATTTACTATCTTTAATGTCCTGTAATAATTAAGTAATTAAACATTAAAAATGGATACGATTAAGGATTATATCAAGCAAAACAGGGACAGGTTCCTTGAAGAACTGTTCGAACTGATACGCATACCTTCTGTCAGTGCAAAAGAGGAAAATAAGGATGATATGCTGAGGGCTGCCGAGTACCTCAGAAACAGCCTTCTGACTGCCGGTGCCGACAAGGCTGAAATATACCCCACAGAAGGACATCCCATACTTGTTGGTGAAAAGATTATTGACAGCTCACTGCCAACAGTGCTCGTTTACGGTCATTATGATGTGCAGCCTGCAGAGCCTTACGATCTCTGGGATAGTGAACCGTTTGAGCCGGTTATCAGGAATGATAAGATATGGGCAAGAGGTGCAGACGATGATAAAGGCCAGCTGTTTATGCACGTTAAGGCTTTTGAGTATATGGCGAAGAAGGAAATACTGCCTTGCAATGTCAAGTTTATGATAGAAGGGGAGGAAGAGATAGGATCAGGGAGCCTTGAAAAGTTCTGTGCAGAGAACAGGGAAATGCTTAAAGCAGATGTTATCCTGGTTTCGGATACAACCATGATAGCACCCGATATACCTTCAATCACAACCGGGCTGAGGGGACTGGCATATATGGAGGTTGAGCTTACCGGACCTAACAGGGACCTTCATTCGGGTCTTTATGGCGGAGCGGTGGCAAACCCATGTAATATACTCTGTGAGATGATAGCCTCCCTTACCAATGATAAGAAGCAGATTACCATACCGGGATTTTATGATGATGTTCTTATAGCCTCCGATAAGGAGAGGGAGGAAATGGGCAAAAGACCCTATAATGAAAAAGTATATAAGGAATTGATTGGTGTTGATGAACTTATGGGTGAGGAGTCATATACCACCCATGAAAGGCTTGGCATAAGGCCATCGCTTGATGTAAACGGCATATGGGGAGGCTTTACGGATAAGGGGGCCAAGACCATACTGCCATCGAAAGCTCATGCCAAGATATCAATGAGGCTGGTGCCCAACCAGGATGCCATCAAGATAGCTAAGCTTTTTGAGGACCATTTTAAGTCAATAGCACCAGGGGGAGTGAAGGTTAAGGTTGAGTACCTGCATGGCGGGCAGGCCTATGTAAGTCCTATTGACAGTAAGGAATACCTGGCGGCCAGCAAGGCCATGGAAGAGGCATATGGAAAGAAGCCTGTACCTGTGCGCAGTGGCGGTAGTATACCGATTATATCTACCTTTGAGAACATACTGGGGATAAAATCCATATTGCTGGGCTTTGGTCTTGATGAGGATGCAATCCATTCGCCTAACGAAAATTTCCCGCTTTATAATTTCTTTAAGGGTATTGAAACAATACCCCTGTTTTATAAGTATTACACGGAATAAGTTTTTATCACGGACTGTCATTGTCAGTGCCCGGACTGAGTTTTACGCTGATAAGCTCAAGCCTTGTCTCGGATACCCTGACGACCCTGATTATATATTTGCCCATCTTCAGGGCAGTGTTGATTTCAGGTATTTCGCCCACCCTGTCGAGTACCAGGCCGGCAAGAGTCTCGTAATCATCAGATACGGGAAGAGACAGACCGTAGGTTTCGTTTATATAGTCAACCTCCAGGCGTCCTGAGAATAAATATTCATCAGGTCCTGTCTTTTTCTCGGTAAGCTCTGAGCTGTCATGCTCATCCTCTATGTCACCCACTATCTCTTCAAGCACATCTTCAATGGTCACTATCCCCGAGGTGCCTCCGAACTCATCCACCACCAGGGCCAGCTTCCTGTTCTGTTCCACAAAGAGCTTCAGCAGCTTGTTGGCAGCCATACTTTCAGGCACTATTGTCATCTTATGAAGTGAATCGCGTATGTTGTCAGGAGAATTGAAAAGATCACGAAAGCTGAAATGACCGATTATCTTATCTATTGATTCTTCATAGATCAGTATATTTGAATGGCCTGAATCAATAAATGCCTGTTTCAGCTCATCAAGAGAACTGTCGGCAGAAAGGGCTGCTATCTCTGTACGCGGCACCATGCAGGCTCTGACCTTTATGTTTGACAGGTCAAGGGCTTTCTGGAATATCCTGATATCATGTTCTTCAAGATCTGTATCCTGGCTTTCATCATTCACTTCACTGAGCAGGTCGTCAAGATCCACTTTGCCGAAGATATTTTTACTGTCTTTATCCACGGGTTTGGAGCCGAAGAATAGCCCCGTAAGGAGTTCAGACAATTTTAAGATCATTATGGTAAGAGGGTAAAAGAGGATATATACCAGTGCTGTGGGTATACTGAAGATTCTGAGCAACAAATTGGGTGATCTTCTGAAAAATGCATTCGGCAGAAACTCGGCCAGGAAGAGGATGATCAATGATGCAATAATTACCTGTAGCGGCAGTAACAGGGAGGAGGTTGTTATCAGTCCGCTGAAAACCCTGTCAAGAGAATCTTTAATAAACAAGCCGAAAACCACTATTGCCAGGTAATTGCCAATAAGCATGGTAACGATAAAACGGTCCGGTTTGCGGCTGAGATAGGCTATTATGCCTGAGCCAAAGAGGCCCGTTTGTTTATCAATCTCTATCCTCAGCTTACTGGAACTCACGAAAGCTGTTTCCATGCCCGAGAAGAAAGCTGATAGTATGATGGCTACAATTATAACCAGTAATGCAAGGCTCATCCTACAAAGTTACTTTTTTTTTCGCTGTCTGTCCCTCAGCCAGGCCATAATAAATGCAAGCAGGCCCATTCCTATAAGTATCAGGAAGCGATCACCCTGGCCGCTGGTCTTATTATGTATGGCTGCAGCTATACATAATATACCGATAACAATCCAAAGTATCTCCAGTATGGTAAGAGTTTTTTTATTCATCATCAATATATAAGGTTGCTGTTACGTTTTTTATCTGCCATTTATCGAACCTGGTGTCTGACTCAAGTCCGGTACCCATTATTATCTGATCTTCCTGTGTTATCCGCACATATTTATCGGTAAATATACGGTCTTTGCCTTCGTCCCAGAAGAGAAGTTCCGTTTCAAGCTTTTCCCCTTTGCTGTTTAATGCAATCACATTATCTCTGACCTCCCATAGTTCCTTGCTTTCAGTGTACCTGGCAAAATTAGCCCTTATCTCCCCTGTCAGGCTGTCGCGCCCTTCATAGAAATATACTTCAATTCCCTCGTCAAAGTCAGTATAGGGGACCTCCATATTACCGTAATGTTTCATCAACGGTGCTTTCATCTCGAGCTGTAAGATCGCAGAGTCTGTATATGAAGTTTTGAAATCATGAACTATCTGGGTGGGCAGTTCCGGTTTAAGGGATGTGTCAATAATATCGATTTTCTCACGGCATGAGAAAAACAAAGCAGCCCCGGTTATGAGGGCTGCAATGCCTGACCTGTACAATATTTTGCTTAGTTTCTTCAATTTTCTTCTCTGAAACGCACCGTTGTCTGTTCGTTTATCCATCCTCCTACGGTATGTGGAGTACCTTCCTCAATAATGCTTACAAAAAAGCAATCTTCCTTTTTCGGGAACAGTCTGCGTACTGTTCTGAGGTATTCGTTAACCCTTTCTGCCAGTTCCGGATCTTTCTCTTTGGCTTTTTTGAAATAATCGGCTGCAACCCAGTAAATCATCTGGTTCTTCAGCTCATCGTCAAAGATGCTTACACTGGAGTAAACATTACCCACTATCATATATGCCGTACCGTTATCTGGATTGGCCTCAATAGCTTTTTTTGCATAGTCGCGTGCAGCCCTGTAGTCTTCTTCCTGGAGTCTCAGTGAGGCCAGCTTGACAAAATAAGTGGATATCATTTTCTTATCAGTCTCAAGTTCAACCGCCTCAAGGTAATATTCCTCGGCCCTGTTGAAATTCATCTTGTCATAATTCATTTCCGCCAGATGGTAGGCTGATTCAGCTGTTTTCTCTATCTGGTAAAGGTTTTCAGCTGCAGTGTAGTAAAGATCTGAATCGGTACAACCTGATTCCTCCAGCAGATCAAGCACTTTAGCCAGCAATTCTGCATCATCCGGGTTTTCGGCCACCTTTGTCGTGAACAGAGGTATCAGTCCCTCACAGGTAGCCGCTCCCCCTGCCTTGAAGAGCTTGTCAATTGTCTCTTTGGTATTTACATCAGGAGGCCTGTTTACTGCAGCTATCCTCCGATCAAGGATGTCAATAGCCATACCATAATTATTTATCACCTCTTCATTATCTATAATATCCCGTTCAAAAAGCATCTGGGTGGTAGCCATAAACACCGAGAGGATGGTGGGGTCTGCATTCTTTGGGTCCGTATCAATGGCATCTGCAAAGCTTTTATAGGCCATATCCAGAAGTTCCACATCGCCGTTGGCCAGGTTAAAAAGATCAAGGCCCTTACGGCCAAGGTAATAAGCCTTTCTGTTAAAATATTTAATCCTGGCATCATATATCATCTCAATGGTGTCAATATAAGCCCTTTCCTTTGTCTCTTTGTAAAAATCTTTGAACATGGTTATTCCATGCAGATGCATATTGTTTGATGATTTCGGACACTCAAAAAAAGCCTGGCGCCAGAATCCCAGTGCCTTATCATAATTATCCTGATCATAGTAGGTTTTATAAAGCGATAAATTCTTTCTGCAGTTTATACTGTCTTCTCCGTGCCCGTACTTACTGCCGTCTTCTATACCTTTCTGGCCAAATAATGGGAAGGCAAGGAAAAAGAGGAAGATAACTGTGATCGTTTTTGATAATCTTGCTTTCATCGTTATCGTTTTTGTTAATTATACTTTTGTTTTATAAACCAGTTATCATAAAAATTAAGGCTAATGCCTACTGTCAAACTGTTCTCACTGTGTAAACCGTTTTCAAAGGAACCACTCCTGTTAAGATATTCAATGTGCAGGTTTATCCTTGATTTGGTTCTGTTCAGCGGTAAACCTGTACCAAAAGTGATGCCAAACTCTTTCAGCTGTTCTCCGTTTACTACAAGATGGCTGTTAGAGATATGACCTCCCAGGCGGTATTCCACCCTGTTAAGATAGTTGTAATTGGCATTTTTATCCGGAATATACTGTGCTCCCAGCTTTAAGCTTGAGCTGTTAACAAGGTAATCCTCGTATCCCGGGAAAGATACCCCGCTCCATTTTGTCATTATATAATCTGCGGCTACCAGGAAAACATCTTTTTTTCCTATTGATAAGCCAAAACCCATCTCACGGGGGAGCTCAATCTTACGATTGTCGCCAGATTCATAGTTGAGAGTGTCTACCGAATACTCAGAGCTTGAATAGGGAGCATAGCGGGCAAATATTTTTTCATATTCTGAAGTATAGGTCTGTTTCATTGAATATGATAAGCCTATTGCTGCAAAATAATCATTTTTTAGTTCAGTCGAATACTGTACTCCGTAATCAAAATTATAGCCATACAATCTCACATTTTCTGATGAGATATTATTGAACTGCCTGCTATCATCGGTGAATAAAAACAAATTATCCCTTTCAATATTACCAAAAAGGTATGTGAAATTAACTCCAATGGAAAGGTTTTTAAAAGGGCTGATTCCCAGTCCGGCGAAAAAATTATTATAACTGCCGCTTCCCTTATGGCTGTTCTCATATTCACCTATAAGAGGATTGTATGCAGCATCATCTTCTGTAACTGTATTTACCAGGTTATAGTAGCCGTTGGAATAGGGGATGATACCTGTAGCAAAGCCCATCCATTTTGTTATGGGGAATGCCATGGCCAGGTGGTGAAAATTGATATCATCCGAATAATACGTATCATTCTCTGATTCCAGCATATTGGCTTTGTACTCGAAGCCAAAATCAAAAACAAATGAGTTGGTGTCAAGACTGCTGTAAGATGCCGGGTTGAGGTAATTGATTGACTTCGGATCTCTCATGGCTATACCTGCGCCTCCCATGCTGAGACTTTTCAATGATCCCTGTGGCTCAATTATACCAGGCCCGAACCTGCTGTAAGGGCTGTTTACCATTTTTTGCCCGCTGGCAATCAGTGAGGGTAAAAGAAATATTATAAGAATGAATATTTTAAGATATCTCTGCATTATAATTCAAAATATAGTTTAGCCCGTCAACAACCAGATCGGGAACGAGTTCATGTCTGGCCTCTGCCCTGGATGCCAGAAATTCTCCATCGCCGCCTGTAAATATTATTTTCAGGTCTTTATTATTCTTTTTCAAAGTGCGAATATAGTCATTTATTTCAAAAACCAAACCTGATTGAACACCTGATCTTATCGAATCTGTTGTGTTAAGTCCTAGATTACCAAATGAATCACTTTTATCTACCAGGGGCAGCCTTGCAGTATAGTCGTGCAGCGACCTGAACCTCATCTCTAAACCGGGGGATATATTGCCACCAAGATATATACTGCCTGAACCAAGCAGGTCTATTGTTACGGCTGTGCCTGCATCAATTACAAGAACATTGCTTCCCCTGAACATATTATGTGCGGCTGCCACTGCAGCTATACGGTCGGTGCCCAGTGTCTCCGGGCTTTCATAGCTTAAGTGAAAGGGCAGGGGGGTATTGTGGCTCAGAAGATGTACTTCAATGCCGGCTTTTACCAGCAGCTGTTCAATCCCGGGGGCATCTTTGCGCACACTGCTGATCATAGCCCTTTTCACGGGGAAACGTGACATAATATCCTTCAGTTCAATTGTATCATCAGCACCGGCATAAGAGATATGTTCTTTCTTGTCCGCGCTGTATACACCGGTTTTGCATGAGGAGTTACCTATGTCAATTGCGAGATTCATAAATCAGTGTTAAAATTATGAAAAAATGCACTTTAAACAGCACTGCAGCTCATCTTTAATATTTATTTAACTTTTTTAACGGCACTACCGCCCCCTTCTCAGCGCCTTCCGGCGCAAGGCCTCCATATTTCCCGTCCTACTGGCCGGAGATTGCCGGGATCACCTCTCACATATTGTCCTGATCCCCTGTTAAAGATCTCAGGATAGTGATGGCTTCCCGTATGTTTTTCACCGTCCCGGTTGTGATCAGCAGCTTTTTTTCTGTATGCCTGACCCTGAAGCGTTTATGATCTGTGCTTACATGTTTTATCAGTTTCATAAATGTGCCGCTTTTGTAAAACCCGGATTCAGGGTCTGAGATAAAGTGCATGATCATCTTTTCATTCCTTATCACCAGTTTTTCAATAGCCAGCCTTATTGCCAGTCGCCTCAGCTTTACCATGTTAAGCAGCTCTTCTGCCGGTGCTGGCAATTTGCCGAACCTGTCGTCCAGTTTTTTCCTGAAAGCCGTCAGGCCTTCATCAGATTCGATATTATTCAATTCCTTATACAGCCGTATCCTCTCTGATATATTTGATATATATTCATCCGGGAACATTATTTCAAGGTCCGTGTCTATCTGGCAATCGCTGACATACCTTTCTTCATCCGCCTGTTCATGTGGTTTGTTTTCCGGACTATCCATGCTTATATCCCTCAGCTCTTCAGCTTTCAGCTCCTGCATAGCTTCATCCAGTATCCTCTGGTATGTCTCGAATCCTACGTCAGCTATGAATCCACTCTGCTCGGCCCCAAGCAGGTTGCCTGATCCCCTGATATCAAGATCCTGCATGGAGATATTAAAACCGCTTCCCAGCTCTGAAAACTCCTCAATAGCCTTCAGTCTTCTCCTGGCCTCCTGTGTCACCAGGTTCAGCGGCGGAGAAAGGAGATAGCAGAAAGCCTTCTTGTTTGACCTTCCTACACGTCCCCTCAGCTGGTGCAGCTCAGATAATCCAAAATGGTGGGCATTATTGATATATATGGTATTGGCATTGGGTATATCCAGTCCGGATTCGATAATGGTTGTTGCTATCAGCACATCATAATCGCCGTTCACAAAGTCGAACATGATATTTTCTATCTGTTTACCTTCCATCTGCCCGTGCACTACGGCTGTAGTGATACCGGGCAATATACGTTTTATGATAAGCTCAATCTCTTTGATGCTGTCAACACGGTTATGTATAAAGAAGACCTGGCCGTTCCTGTTCAGTTCATACTCAATGCCTTCCTTAATGATATCTTCATTAAAACCGTGCATCTCTGTTATTATCGGCATCCTGTTGGGTGGGGGAGTGTTTATAATAGACAGGTCGCGGGCTCCCATAAGGGAAAACTGCAGTGTCCTGGGTATGGGTGTTGCCGTCAGGGTTAGCGTGTCAACATTGGCCCTCAGCCTTTTTAATTTCTCTTTCACCCCAACACCGAAACGCTGCTCTTCGTCAATTACGAGCAGTCCCAGGTCTTTAAATCCTACCTCATTGCCTGTCAGCTTATGTGTTCCGATAATAATATCCAGCTCCCCGTTTTTCAGTTTCCGTATTATCTCTTTTTGCTGTGACGGCTTTTTATGCCTGCTGATATAATCTATACTGACAGGGAATTTTTCCAGCCTTGAGCTGAATGTCTGGTAATGCTGCAGGGCCAGGATGGTTGTGGGTACCAGTATTGCTGTCTGCTTATTATCCGCTGCTGCCTTGAATGCGGCCCTGATGGCTATCTCGGTTTTGCCGAAGCCCACATCACCGCATATAAGCCTGTCCATGGGATGTGATTCTTCCATATCAGCCTTCACTGCATCAGTTGCTGCAAGCTGGTCAGGGGTGTCTTCATAGATGAATGAGGCTTCGAGCTCACGCTGCAGGTACGAGTCGGCTGAAAATGAAAATCCCTCAAGCTCCCTTCTTTTGGCGTAGAGCATAATAAGGTCGCGGGCAATATCCTTTATCTTCTTCTTGGTCCTGGATTTTACCTTTTGCCATGCTCCCGTACCCAGCTTATAGATCCGGGGCTCAATATTATCCTTGCCCTTGTATTTTGATATCCTGTGCAGTGCATGTATGCCTACATACAGTGTGTCATTATCCTTGTAAACAAGTTTTATATTTTCCTGTATCTTCCCGTTTATTTCAACCTTCTCAAGTCCACCGAACTTCCCTATACCATGGTCTATATGCACCACATAATCGCCCGGGTTGAGGCTTGTAAGCTCCCTGATGCTGAGACTTTCTTTACGCAGGAAGGAGCCTTTGACCCTGAACTTGTGGTAGCGGCCGAATATCTGGTGGTCGGTAAATATGCAAATGCCAAGGTCATTATCGGTGAAGCCCCTGTGCAGGTTGAGCGGCAGTGAGTGAAAATCCAGTCCGGGACGCAGCTCGGCAAAAATATCCCTTATACGTTCGATCTGGATATTATTCTCCGATACAATTATATTCTTTATCCCCTTTTCGCTGTTACTTATCAGCTTATCACCCAGTATTTCAAAGTTCTTATTAAAATCAGGCTGGGGTGAGATATTGAATTTTAAGGCCGGTGAGTCTTTAAAATATTTATTTGCTGAGAACTCTGCAAGATTGAATCTTGTTGTTTTTTCTTCCAGGTACCTGCCTGTAACAGCCAGCTTCTTTTTGTCAATAGCAATCTCTTCCCCTTCGTATGACCAGTCTGAATGATAGATATTATTTATCCGGTCAAAAATATAATCTGCCTCATCCATCCATATTATGCTTGATGGACTGAGGAACTCAGGCAATGTTTCAACGGTTTCTTCAATATTGGTATCCTGTATATTGGGGATGATAAATATCTCGTCCAGCTTATTTACACTCAGCTGGTCTTCGATATTAAATGAGCGTATGGATTCAATCTCATCACCGAAAAAGTCAAGCCGGTATGGCATTTCAGATGAATATGAAAATATATCCAGGATGCTACCCCTCACAGAGTATTGACCGGGTTCATAAACAAAATCAACCCTGGTGAAGTTATATTCCATAAGCACCTCCTCGATAAAGCTCATGGACAGGGATTCACCTTTTGTGATCTTCAAAGTGTTTTTGCGCAGGCTCTTTTTGCTTATCACTTTCTCCATTAATGACTCGGGGTAGGTGATGATTATGCATTTTCTTTTTCCCGAGCCCAGGAAAGATATCAGCTCTGTTCTCTGAACAATATTAGAAGATTCCATCTGTCCGAACTGTATGGACCGCTTGTAGGAGGATGGAAAGAAAAATATATTCTCTTCGCCGGCCAGTGACACCAGGTCATTATGAAAATATGCTGCTTCCTCCCTGTCATTGAGAACTACCAGCTGGGTCGACTGTAATCTGCTGTATATCCCTGCAATAAAATAGGCCTTGGATGACCCGCTAAGCCCGTCCAGGTGTATTTTCTGTGCATGAGGTACTTGCAGCATATCACTGAAAATACCGGCATTGGGATGATTAATATATAGAGCGATTAAGTCTGAGGCCTGCATCTTATTGAATATTGGGATGCAAATTTAATAATAGATGCAGGTATGGCAAATAAATTTTTTTTACGAATTATCATTTTTTATATACTCTTCCACTTTTTCCACCATATCCCTGGACCCTACGAAATAGGGTGTTTTCTGATGCAGTGATTTTGGTTCCAGTTCCAGTATCCTTTTGTAACCGTCGCTTGCCTTACCCCCGGCTTTCTCTGCAATGAAGGCTATGGGGTTGCATTCATACAGCAGCCTGAGCTTGCCATTAGGATGAGCCTCACTCTGGGGATACATATATATTCCCCCCTTCAGGAGGTTGCGGTGAAAATCGGAAACCAGGGAGCCTATATACCTTGATGTATAAGGTCTGCCTGTAGCTTTGTCTTTATCCTGGCAGTATTTTATGTATTTTTTTACCCCGTCCGGGAACTTGATATAATTACCCTCGTTAACCGAATACATTATTCCCTTTTCCGGCATGGTGAGATCGGGATGGGAAAGACAGAATTCACCGAGTGAGGGATCCAGGGTAAAGCCGTTGACACCGTTACCCGTGGTATATACCATCATGGTGGATGAACCGTATATTATATAACCTGCAGCCACCTGCTTTGTGCCTTTTTGCAGAAAATCAGCATCAACGGCCGTGGATCCTTTTTCTGAAATGCGGGTGTAGATGGAGAAAATTGTTCCCACCGATACATTCGCTTCAATATTCGATGAGCCGTCGAGCGGGTCAAGGCATACAATATATTTTCCTGTTACTGCAAATTCATGCGTGAAGGTAATGATATTCTGGTTTTCCTCTGTGGCTATGCCGCAGCATTCACCGCTTGAATGGAGGGCGCTGATAAACACCTCATCGGCATATACGTCAAGCTTCTGCTGGTCTTCCCCCTGAACATTAACCTTGCCTGCCCTGCCAATGATATCTGCCAGGCCGGCTTTGCGTATCTTGCTGCTTACCATCTTGGCTGCCGTTCCCATATGATGAAGCAGGCGTGAAAACTCTCCTTTTGCTTCAGGGTAATCTTTTTGTCGGCGGATGATAAAATCATCAAGGGTTGTGATATTATAACTTTTCATATCAGTAGGATTAATTGGGTTTAGGTGCTTATAAAGTTACAAATTAGACCTGAGAAAACCCTTATCAGTATAATAATTACTTATAAATCCCTAATTTTGGGATAATAATCCAGCTAAGATGAGAATGAAAGGGGTGCCGCTTATTTATGAGCAAAGTGAATAGTACCAGGATAGTAGTCCTCAGGAGAGGAAGTGGATAAGTTAGCGAAGATTTTTTTTGAGGTAAGTCAATAAAATATTAAGCAGATGAGAGTTTTTAAATTCGGGGGAGCATCGATCAGGGACGCTGATGCAATACGTAACATGGGGAAGATTGTCGCGGGCTTTGATTTGCCGCTGGTGATTGTGGTGTCGGCTTTCGGCAAAACGACCAACGCACTTGAGGAAGTTGTTAACTCAAAATATGACAGGTCGGCTGATCCTGTATTATTACTCAGGAAAATATATGATTATCATCTTTCCGTTATAGAAAACCTGGGGCTTGTGGAGGATGAGATGATGAGTTTTTTGGATTCTTCTTTTCAAAGTGTAGCCGCTTTCCTGGCGGATAATGAGCCTTCGGATTATGATCTTGAATATGACCAGGTGGTGCCGGCAGGTGAATTATGGTCGAGCCGCATTATTGCCTCCTGGCTGAAGAAGGAGGGATATGGCTGCCGGTGGGTGGATATACGAAAAGTGCTGCTTACAGACAAAAGATACAGGGATGCCAATATTCTTTGGCCTGAGTCGGAGGTACTGGCAAGAGATACCCTGCTGGGAGATAACGCGGATATTTTCCTCACCCAGGGTTTTATAGGCGGTACAGGCGACGGGATGTCTACGACACTGGGACGTGAGGGCTCAGATTATACTGCTGCCGTGCTTGCCAGTATGATTGATGCTTCAGAGGTGCAGGTATGGAAAGATGTCCCGGGTGTTCTTAATGCCGATCCCAAATGGCTTAATGACGCTGTTATACTTGAGCAGCTCAGTTATAAGGATGCCGTGGAGATGTCTTTCTCGGGGGCCAAGATAATACATCCCAAGACCATCAAGCCCCTTCATAATAAGGGTATACCCTTAATAGTAAGGTCATTTGCTGATAGTGAGGCAGTGGGAACGCTAATCTGCGGTGATGAAAGTATGGGTCCCGACCTGCCTGTGTTTATCCTTAAAGAGAACCAGATACTCATCTCTGTACTGTCACGCGATTTTTCCTTTGCCATAGGGGATAACCTGTCCAGGATCTTCAGTTTCTTTTACGAATATGGCATAAAGGCCAATATGGTGCAGGCAAGTGCTGTCAGCGTTGTCGTGTGTGCTGATGATGATGGCAGGAGGATACGCAGGCTTATTGCAGAACTGGAGAAGGAGTACAGGATTATTTATAACAGCGGGGTGGAGATGCTTACCATCAGGGCTTATACTGATGAGGCTATAGCCAGGGTGTGCGGTGGACGTGAGATGCTTATGGAGCAAAAGACACGGCGTACCGTACGCTTTGTTGTAAAGATGCACTGATTTTGTTTTTAAGATGTACTGATTATTCTTTCCTGTCAGAAATTATTTTTTTCTGTCAAAAAAGGGATTCTTTGATTTGGCGCTCAGGGGTATGCCATATGCTATTTTTACTTCTGGCTCAAATATGTTCAGATCCATTGCAGCCTGTCCCACAGTGTACATGATCCTGTTATCCGCTTTGTACTGCATAGCCGTGCTGACGGCTGATCCCACTGCTATTCCCAGGTCACCTGTATTAAAGACACAGGGAACATCCGGATGCTTACGCTTCTCATCACAGTTTTTATACCCGCACATACCGCATTTTACCAGTCCCAGCGGCTCAATAGTGGTTCCCAGCAGCAATACTACCGGTGAGATAAGTATATTATCAGCATCCCTGCTGAAGAAAGCCTGATTGTATTCCTCTGCTATCTCTTTCATCCTTGCTGCCATCTTTTCGATGCTTGCGCCTTCAGCTATCTGGAGGACCAGGTTGTTTTGTCCGCGCCCTTTTGGTGCGGTGCGGGCTGCTATCATCATCTTTACTGCTATATCTTTCAGTCCTTCTCCTGTAAGCGTGTTTTCCCTTATTATACTCATCTCAATTTATTCTTTTATGTTTTTTTACAGTTGGGATGTAAAAATAATACTTATGCCAGAAAGAGAAATATCCTGGCGGGTTTTTATTTTTTTCTGTCGAATAATAGGAGTTCGCCCCTTACATCTTCTGTTATCCGGCCCCTGTCATAAGCTGTCTGACCGTTAACAAAGGTTTTTTCCACCGAGCTGCTGAAGGTCTGCCCGCGGAAAGGTGACCATCCGCATTTATACAGGATATTATCCTCTGACACTGTCCATTTCCCGGCGGGATTCAGCAGGCAAAGGTCAGCCTTATATCCTTCCCGTATAAAACCCCTGTCTTTTATACCAAAGATGATGGCAGGGTTATGGCACATTTTCTCCACTATCTTTTCGGTCTTTATCTTTCCCTGCTTTGCCAGTTCCATCATGGCAACCAGTGAATGCTGCACAAGCGGCCCGCCCGAGGGAGCGCCGGTGTATGGCTTCTGCTTTTCTTCCATGGTATGCGGAGCATGGTCGGTGGCAATGATATCTATCCTGTCATTATTAATGCTTTCAATAAGTGTCTGCCTGTCGTGAACTGTTTTGATGGCCGGGTTCCATTTAATAAGGCTGCCTTTTTCTTCATAATAGCTGTCATCAAACCAGAGGTGATGAACACATGCTTCTGCTGTTATCCTCTTATGGCCTGCCGGCGGGGTGTTATCAAAAAGCTTTGTTTCATCAGCTGTTGAGATATGAAGGATATGAAGCCTTGTATTATATTCTTCTGCCAGCTTTACGGCCAGCGATGATGATTTAAGACAGGCTTCCCTGCTTCTTATAATGGGATGGTAGCGGAAGGGTATATCATCACCGTAGCTGCCCCTGTATAATTCCATATTCCTGCGTATGGTGGCCTCATCTTCGCAGTGGCATGCCACGGGTACCGGCGATTGTTCAAAAATGGCACGCAGGCTGTTGATATCATCTACCAGCATATTACCGGTGGAGGCACCCATAAAGACTTTGACCCCGCAGGTGGTGGTAGTGTCGGTATCCCTTATTTCACTGATATTATCATTTGTGGCCCCCAGGTAAAAGGAATAATTGCAAAGGCAGCTTTCGGCTGCTCTTTCCTGCTTGGCTTTCAGGGCCTCCCTGTTTATTGTCTGCGGCATGGTGTTGGGCATCTCCATAATACTGGTAATACCTCCTGCCACTGCCGCCCGCGATTCGGAATTTATATCGGCTTTATGTGTGAGTCCGGGTTCCCTGAAATGGACCTGGTCATCTATTATACCCGGCAGCAACAGCATGCCCCCGGCTTCGATCACCACGGTGTTGGGGTCAAAAGGGATATCATCGCCGGCAGTGTAAATGGTTTTTATCCTGTCATCTTCTATAAGTACACTGCCCCTGAACCGTTTGCCTTCATTTATTATTTCCGCCCCCTGTATCAGCTTTTTCATGTCCGGCCTTTTTATATTGTTTGAAGAAACTCTTGTATTTCATTCGAAGCACTCCCCATAGGGCTTCATTAAAGATGCCCCCGCTCATTTTTGAGCTGCCAAGCTTCCTGTCAGTAAATATAATAGGTATCTCCTTTATCCGGAAACCGGATTTCCATGTGGCAAATTTCATTTCTATCTGGAAACCATAACCTTTTGATCTTATGTTGTCCAGGTCAATTGTTTCGAGTACCTCCCTGCGATATGCCTTGAATCCTGCCGTGGTATCTTTTATGCGCATACCCGTTACTAACCTGACATATATTGAGGCGGCATATGACATCAGCACCCTGCCCAGGGGCCAGTCCACAACATTAACACCCGATATATACCGCGATCCTATGGCCAGGTCTGCACCGTTGATACATGTATTGTACAATCTTTCCAGGTCTTTCGGGTTATGGGAAAAATCGGCATCCATCTCATATATCATATCGTATCCTTTTCC
>JAWLFR010000061.1:0-13074 GCA_041685495.1 Bacteroidales bacterium | reverse complement strand
TTATTTCAATGCCAGGAGTATGGATGTATATATAACCAAGCTGCGAAAATACCTGAAAACCGATCCGTCTGTCACCATTCTCAATGTACATGGCAAAGGATACAAGCTTCTTTGTGAGTATTGAAAAAAACCCCCTTTGAACGGATCAAAAGGGGTATAGCTTAGGTTAGATTTGAGGGTTAAGGTATATTTTAGAATATCTTAACATATTTTTAACATTCCGAAAGTAATGATTTTTTTGTAAAAACAAAAAATACTTTTAATCCATTTTAAGTACAGCAAGAAATGCCTGCTGCGGCACTTCCACATTACCTACCTGCCGCATTCTTTTCTTTCCCTTTTTCTGCTTCTCAAGCAACTTTCTTTTTCTTGTTATATCTCCTCCATAACACTTTGCTGTAACATCTTTTCTGACAGCTTTAACCGTTTCACGGGCAATGATCTTAGCCCCTATTGCTGCCTGTATGGCAATGTCAAACTGCTGTCTGGGAATCAGCTCTTTAAGTTTTTCACACATCCTCCTGCCAAAGTCATATGAATGTCCGCGGAAGATAAGAGTAGACAGGGCATCAACCATCTCCCCGTTAAGAAGGATATCCAGCCTTACCAGGTCTGCTTTTTTATAAGATGAATAATAATAATCAAAGGAAGCATAACCTCTTGACAGACTTTTGAGCTTATCATAAAAATCAAAAACTATTTCAGCAAGGGGTAGTTCAAAGGTGATTTCAACCCTGTCAGTAGTCAGGTAAACCTGGTTTTTAAACGTACCGCGCTTTTCTATGCATAAGGTCATAATATTGCCGACATAATCTGATTTTGTTATTATCCGTGCTATAATATAGGGCTCCTCTATCCTTTCAATATATGTCACTGATGGCAGTCCTGATGGATTATGTACCTCCTGCTTTTCACCTGATGTGGTATAAACATCGTATGATACATTGGGCACGGTGGTTATCACATCCATATCAAACTCCCTGTCCAGCCGCTCCTGTATAATCTCCATATGCAATAAACCCAGGAAGCCACATCTGAAACCAAAGCCCAGTGCCGCCGATGATTCGGGAATAAACGACAAAGCAGCATCATTTAACTGCAGCCTTTCCATTGAGGCACGCAAATCTTCATAATCGTCGGCATCAACGGGGTATATGCCGGCAAAAACCATTGGTTTAACATCTTCGAAGCCGGAGATCCCTTTTTCACATGGCCTGTCGCGATGAGTTATGGTATCCCCTACTTTAACCTCGCTTGATTCCTTTATGCCGGAGATAATATAACCTACATCACCTGCACTCAAGGCTTTCCTCGGCTCCTGTTTCATCTTCAAAACCCCTATCTCATCAGCATCATATTCCTTACCGGTATTATAAAATTTCACCATATCACCCTTCTTAAGGGTTCCGTTCATTATCCTGAAGTAAGCAATTATTCCCCTGAACGAGTTATACACCGAATCAAAAATAAGAGCCTGCAGGGGTGCTTCCGGGTCACCGGCAGGGGAAGGTATCAATCCTATTATTTTTTGCAGTATCACATCTATACCTGCACCGGTTTTGGCACTTACCTCCAGTATACTGTCCCTCTCGCATCCTATCAGGTCAACAATCTGGTCTTTAACCTCATCAGGCATGGCGCTTTGCATATCCATCTTATTCAGTACCGGTATAACCTCCAGGTCATGATCAATAGCCATATACAGGTTGGATATTGTTTGCGCCTGTATGCCCTGGGTGGCATCCACAACAAGCAACGCCCCTTCGCATGCTGCTATAGACCTTGACACCTCGTATGAAAAATCCACATGTCCGGGTGTATCTATAAGATTAAGGATATACTCAGAACCTTCATAAATATACTTCATCTGTATAGCATGGCTCTTTATGGTTATACCTCTCTCCCTTTCCAGGTCCATATTATCCAGCACCTGCTCTTTTCTCTCCCTCAGGGTAAGCGTATCTGTCATATCAAGCAGCCTGTCAGCAAGGGTGCTTTTACCATGGTCTATATGAGCTATTATGCAAAAATTCCGTATATTCTTCATCACTTCAGATCATTCCTCACATTAAGCGCAAATATATAATTATTAGTTGACAATCAGGAGACGAATTGACTAATCTCAACTGCCCGGTATACTTAAAAAAGAGCCGGTTCTCCACCGGCTCTTATATCATATCCTGATCCTCTCTAAGGATATTCTTTAAGACTAAATTAATGCGGATTATCATCCACATTTATTACATCATGCCCGGCATTCCGCCTCCACCCATAGCTCCCGGGTTTGGCATTGGTTCATCTTCTTTTTCCTCAATCACTACCGCTTCCGTTGTCAGGAACATACCTGCTATGGATGCTGCATTCTCAAGGGCAATCCTTACCACCTTGGCAGGATCTATAACACCTGATTCATACAGGTTTTCAAACTTATCAATTCGCGCGTTATATCCGAAATCATCCTTACCTTCTTTTACGGTCTGGGTAATAACAGCACCTTCTTTGCCTGAGTTAAAGACTATCTGGCGCAGCGGTTCTTCAATAGCACGCTTTACTATACCAATACCTGTGGTCTGATCTTCATTATCACCTTTCAGCTTTTCGAGTGAAGCCATTGCACGTATATAAGCAACGCCTCCGCCAGGTACTATTCCTTCTTCCACTGCGGCACGTGTTGCACTGAGTGCATCGTCAACCCTGTCTTTTTTCTCCTTCATCTCCACCTCTGAGGCAGCACCGATATAGAGAACGGCCACACCACCGGCCAGCTTGGCAAGCCTTTCCTGCAGTTTCTCCTTATCGTAATCCGAAGTACTTGCTGATATCTGTTTCTTTATCTGGTTTACGCGAGCCTCAATTGCATCGCTTCCTCCTGAACCATTGACTATGGTAGTATTCTCCTTATCAACAGAGATTTTCTCTGCCTGACCAAGCATTTCCAGTGTGGTGTTTTCCAGCTTGAGACCTTTCTCTTCTGAGATAACAGTTCCTCCTGTCAGTATGGCAATATCTTCAAGCATTTCCTTTCTCCTGTCTCCAAAGCCGGGTGCTTTAACAGCACATACCTTCAGTGAACCTCTAAGGCGGTTGACAACCAGTGTTGCAAGAGCCTCACCTTCCACATCTTCTGCTATTATCATCAGGGGCCTTCCGTTCTGGGCTGTTGTTTCCAGGATGGGAAGCAGGTCTTTCATTGTCGATATCTTCTTGTCGTGGATAAGGACGTATGGATTTTCAAGGTCAGCCTCCATCTTCTCTGCATCTGTCACAAAATAGGGAGATATATAACCACGGTCAAACTGCATACCTTCCACTATCTCTACGGTTGTTTCGGTACCCTTTGCCTCTTCAACAGTTATCACCCCTTCTTTCTTGACCTTGCCCATGGCTTCAGCTATCAGCTTGCCTATCTCCTCATCATTATTTGCAGAGATACGGGCAACCTGCTCAATCTTGTTCAGATCATCACCCACAACCTTTGCCTGCCCTGCGATATGCTTCACAACCTCTCTGACAGCCTTATCTATACCTCTTTTCAATTCCATGGGATTAGCACCCGCGGTAACATTCTTCAGGCCTACATTAATAATAGACTGGGCAAGAACTGTTGCCGTAGTTGTACCATCACCTGCATCATCACCTGTTTTGGAAGCAACCTCCTTAACCATCTGGGCTCCCATATTCTCAAAAGGATCTTCAAGTTCAATCTCCTTGGCAACGGTAACACCATCTTTGCTTATCTGCGGTGCTCCGAACTTCTTCTCAAGCACTACGTTGCGCCCCCTGGGGCCAAGCGTCACCTTTACGGTGTTCGCGAGCTGGTCAACGCCATCCTTGAGAAGGTTACGTGCTTCAATATCAAATTTAATCTTCTTTGCCATATCAGTTAGTTTAAGTTATTACGTTTTTATGCTATGTATAAAATATCTGTCTGAGACATCAGTAAATAATCTTCACCGTCAATATTCAGCTCCTGACCGGCATATTTACCATAGAGCACTGTATCTCCTGGTTTTACTTCCATCTCTTCATCTTTTTTAGCTGCACCTACAAGTACTACCTTACCCTCCTGCGGTTTTTCCTTTGCGCTGTCAGGGATAATGATACCACTGGAGGTTTTTTCCTCTGCCTCATGAGGCTTAACAAGCACTTTGCCTGCTAATATTTTACCTTTTAATTCTGCCATTTTATTTAGTTAATTGGTTAAACATTAAATTTACCGACACCCTCCTTTTACAGAATCTGTGCCAAATGATTTCTATGCCGTTTTTTAGTATTTAATAAGTCAATATTGCAAAAAAAATGTCAGTTTGATGACAAACTGACATTTTATATATTTTAAATAGCACCTTACTCCTGCTCATTGTCTTCCCCTCCCTGATCAGGAATAGCCGTGGGAAGGTTGGGTATGGCTGTGGGATCAACGGCATTATCTATCTGATCCTGTATTCTTGATGATTCTTCCTCAACACCATGTGGGATAGCAGCCGTGGCAGCAATACTAAGCACCAGGATGATGACGGCCAGGGTCCATGTTGCTTTCTCAAGAAAATCGGCTGTTTTTCTTACCCCCATTGACTGGCCGGTTGATGTGAAGTTAGCAGCCAGTCCGCCCCCCTTGGAATTCTGGACCAGCACTATTAGAACCTGCAGTATACAGGCTATGATCACTATTACTGATATAAAAATATATATACCCATCAATTTCAGTTTTTGGAAATAATCTCTCTTATCTTTTTAATTTGCGTCGCAAAGTAAGTACTTTTTTCCGGATATTTCAAACTTAATCTTTCATAAATGCTTATAGCCTTTGAGTAGTAACCCTGAGAAAGGTAGATACTTGCAAGTGTTTCTGTGATAAGCTCTGCAGGTTCATCTTTTTTAGGAGCTGAGATATCTTCATTATCCGTGTGATCTATGTCTTTGCGTGGCTCTATCCTTGGATTTGAATTAATAAACCGTTCAACCAGCTCATCATCATCAATAAAACTATTTTGACCTTTATCCTGTCCACTATTCGTATCCTTTTCACTGCCGCGATCAATAAAACCAACGGTCTCATCAGACCGGCTGTCAGGCCCGTCTACCCTGCTCTCATCAATACTGTCAATGTGATCTTCAGTCTGCCTGTCTTCCACACCACCCTGCCTTTCATCATCAAGATCAAGATCCAGCAATTCATCATCATCAGGCCTGGCATTACCTGTATCATCCCCTTCATTTCCATCCCCGACATCCTCTCCTTCTTCTGCATTACCATCCAGCTGCAGGAGGCTTTCACCGCTTATCTCATCCAGCCGGTTCTGTATCTCCCTTTTCAGTTCTTCACGCGACCGGCCGCTCACCGGCTCATACCGTTCTGTCTCTCTTTCGCTACTCACTTCACTGCTTTCCTGTGCTTCCTCCTTTTCAGATCCTTCTGCAGCTGCAGGTTCTTCATCCCTTTCATCTCTGTCTTCTTGCTCAACTTCAGCTTCTTCTGCAACTCCTTCGTCATTTAATTCCGCCTTATCAACCGCATCTGAAAACCTGATCTTATCATTCAGAAACTGGTAAAGCACCTCCCTGTCAGCGATAAAGATAGCTGCCTCTTTCAGCTTATCCGTAAATTCAATATCATCGTTTTTATATAATGAATTTAATAATAATACCCGGGGCGTCTGGAAATAAGGATAGTTTCCGCTGATCCTTGCTATATCGTTATACTCGCTGGCGGACAGCACCTTACGTTCTTTGATAATATTTATAAATTCTGATTTGTTCATATTACCAGTTCACGAATGCCGCATTAAAGATATCCTCTATTATCTGTTCCACTATCTTTTCTGTCAGTTCCTGTTCCACCTGGCTCAGCTCTTTTGAGCTGTCATAATCTTCATACCTGGTAAATGTTTGTTCATAGCTGAAATCCGGTTCCACACTATTGGTAAAGATTACCCTGACACCTATTGTAAACCTGTTCATTTCAGCCTGTGCATCGCCTGAAACCGTCAGTGGAGCATTCCTGTAGTTTACTATCTCACCGTCAAAGCTGACATCTCCCGCCTCATTAACAAAGTCCATGTTCGTCTGTGCCCTGCATTTATCAACAAGTTCATCAGTGATATACTGACTCAGACCGGGCTGCACCAGGTTGGACCTGTTCTCAAAATAATCAATGCTAATGGTTTGTATGGCGGGTGATATACTTGCCCCGCTCATGGAATAGTTGACAGTACATCCTGATCCTGTGAGAATAAGGAATATAAAAAGCGGGATAATAAGCGGTCTCACTGCCAGTGATGAGTAAATATATTTAAAGTTCAATACCATATTCCTTTATTTTTCTGTAAAGCGTTCTTTCAGAGATACCCAGTTCCTCTGCCGCAAGTTTTCTTTTACCCTTGTATTTTTCCAGGGCTTTGTTTATCAGTTCTATCTCTTTATCAACAAGCGACAGTGACTCTTCCACTATCTCCTCCGTGTCCTGGATCTGCTCTTCCCTTTTACCGGGTTTGTATTTCAAACCCTCAGTGTCCCGTTCAGCACTCTCCCTGCCGGGTACATCCGTCCCGGTTGCCTCATCATATAAACGCTGAATGACCCCGGAGTTATGGTCACTGATCCGCAGTGATGAAGGACCGTCCCTCAACATGTCAAGCACAAGCTTTTTCAGGTCATTCACATCATTCTTCATATCAAAGAGTATCTTATACAGTATCTCTCTCTCTGACGAAAAAGAACTGCCTGCCTCCCTCCTTATAACTGCCGGAAGCTTTTCCCTGCCATAATCAGGGAGATACCCTTTCAATATCTCGGCATTTATCTCCCTTGCCCCTTCGATAATAGATATCTGTTCGGTAATATTCTTCAGCTGTCTCACATTACCGGGCCATGAATAGGAGGTCAGTATCTGGCGTGCATCCTCGGTCAGTTTAACCGAAGGCATACGGTACTTCTCTGCAAAGTCGAGGGCAAACTTCCTGAAAAGCAACAAAATATCATCACCCCTTTCTTTGAGGGGTGGTATCTGTACCGGAACCGTATTAAGACGGTAAAAAAGATCTTCCCTGAATTTACCCTCCTGTATAGACCGGGCAATATCAATATTCGTAGCGGCAATAACCCTTACATCTGTTTTCTGTACTTTTGAGGAGCCAACCCTGATAAATTCGCCTGACTCAAGCACCCTCAGCAGTCTTACCTGTGTTGAAAGGGGGAGTTCGGAGACCTCATCAAGAAAAATGGTTCCGCCGTTTGCCACCTCAAAATAGCCTTTACGGCTGTCTGTAGCACCGGTAAAAGAGCCTTTCTCATGACCGAATAATTCAGAATCTATCGTCCCCTCAGGTATAGCCCCGCAGTTTACAGCTATATAAGGTCCATGCTTACGTTTACTATGATGATGTATAATCTGCGGAAATATCTCCTTGCCCGTTCCGCTTTCACCTGAAATAAGAACGGAAAGATCAGTGGGTGCAACCTGCAAGGCTATATCAATAGCCCTGTTAAGACCCACGTAATTGCCTATAATTCCGAATCTTTGCTTTATTCCCTGTAACTCTTTCATAATCTAACTATCATTCATGCGAAATTAATCTTTTTTTAAAACATTGAAAAATTGATTTTTTGTAAATTAGCTGTGAATTAAATTGTTTAATATGATACAAGTTGGAATAATACCGGCACGCTTTGCATCGACGAGGTTCCCGGGCAAACCCCTGGCGGTAATAGAAGGATCAACCATGATTGAGCATGTATACAGGCGTGCATCACAGGCATTGGAGAAGGTGTTTGTTGCCACCGATGATAAACGCATATTTGATGCTGTTAAAAACTTCGGCGGTGAAGCAATAATGACTTCTCCGCTGCACAGGAGCGGCACAGACAGGTGCGCCGAGGCCCTGGGTATAATAAGGGACAGGTATAACATAAACCCCGGTATTATTATAAATATACAGGGTGATGAACCATTCATTAAACCCGAACAAATAAAAGATGTGGCTTCCTGTTTTGATGATGAAACGGTGGAGATATCAAGCCTGGTAATAAAGATCAGCGACTGGAAATCATTAAACGATCCCAATCAGGTAAAAGTGATAAGGGATAAGAATAGAAATGCCCTCTATTTCAGCCGTACGGCTATACCGTATGTACGGGGAGCTGAGAAAGAAAAATGGCTTTCATACCATACCTTTTATAAACACCAGGGATTATATGCATACAGGGCAGATATACTGGACAGTATAAGCAGGCTAAAGCCATCAAGCCTTGAAAAAGCAGAAGCCCTTGAACAGAACAGGTGGCTGGAAAACGGTTACAGCATAAAATGCAGGCTGACCGAATGGGAAAGCATTGGTGTGGACAGTCCAGAAGACCTTGAACGGGCAATTAAGCTGATGAAAGGGCCAAACAATTAATTATTTGTATCTTTAGCATGTTATTTGCGTATAAACCTTAAAAAACCTGACAGCTAATGCGTATATTTTTCCTCTGTATATTATTAATAATGGTGTCAGGCCTGGCATCAGGGCAGAACAATGCCGGTAATAATACCGCGGAGGAAAAAGATTCCATAATTACTAAGTCTGAAGATGAAGATGCAAATACTAAGATATTCCCCGTTCCGGTAATTAATAACCGCTTTACTATAACGAGTGATAAAGAATTCACTTTTGTCAGACTCACAAACATTATAGGCCAGGAAACAAAAAGGGAGAAATTCAGGTACCCGCGTAAGCGTGCGGAAATAAGTTTCCCTGAAGTACAAAAGGGGATATACCTGGTAACAATTCAGTACGAGGACAGGACACGTACGGTAAAAAAGATCCTGATCGATTCAAGGTAATATCATTATTCACAACAAGGTAAGGATGCACTGCCGGCATGTCTGACATCCTTACCGGCTAAAGATAATGTTATTCTGCCTTACCGATATATACGTAAATTGAATCTGCAATATCCAGTGCGGTAGTCAGTGTACTGAGATCAGGGAAGAGCTCACCTGTTGCCCCTGAGGGGTGACTGTGTCCAATAGCTTTCATAAGCACTTTACGTTCCGGCATTGCCGGGTCAACAAGCCCCTCATATATCACTGCAGGCTGACATGACCGCAAATAATATTCATCGCCTGGAAATTTATCATTTGTCCAGTATTCATTCCAGTCCCAGTTCTGATTAATTTCAAGCATTACTCTCAGGGGCCGGTTAACAGTACTGTCAGTCCTGGCAGACATAACAAAACCTGTTGTAGGTGTAGCGCCACTGTAGGCATCCGGCACCGGTGATTCAGGATCAGGCATATATAAGCCATCTGATGCCTTAATATTTCTTTTATGAGCCCAGTAAGGGAGTGTCTGAGGCCAACGTCTGACACCCTCCGCCCATTGCCCATCCTCTTTTTCGCCATATCTGTATACTGAAGTGGCTACCGATTCAGGCACAAAGAGGGTCTGTATATAATTACCCTCAGGATCTTCAATCCATACTGCCATCAGCGGATAATAAAAGGATTCCCCGGCCTTAAGTTCAACTGTTATCCACTGCCCGCTGCTGTCTTCATTCTGAGTAAAATAATAAATTTCCTCACCAACATCTGTTCCTTTGTTTTGTTTTTTCACCGAACAAGCGTATGAAACAGATACTATAAGGAATAATATAAAAAGCTTTTTCATGTGAGTGCTAAATTAAAATTCAATTATTATACCTACCGTGGGGAGAACCGTGCCGGCACTACCTTCAATAAATTTTAACAGGTATCTGTCCGTATTATCCGGATCCCTGACAGCATTATCATTCTCATCTGTCTGCCTTACAAGTATTGGAGGCTGGTCTGCCTGGAAATTATATATATTCTGAACATCAGTATAGACCACAAGCGTCCACCTGTCAAAGAAAAATGATTTATCGATCCTTATATCAAGCTGGTGGAATGACCGCAGTCTTTCTGAATTATAAAGCGAATAATCAAGATAACCCCGCCCCTGTATATCCCAGGCCTGAATATATGATGATCTTTCAAGATCCCAGGGGGTATAGGGAGAACCACCTATAAAACGCCATTTGAGACCTGCCTCCCAATCCTTTTTGAACTTTTTCGTTGCAGTCAGGTTAAGCAGGTGTTTATTATCCCATGAGCTGGGTATAAAATTACCCTGCTTATCCTTAAACTCACTCCTCACAAAAGTATAGGAAAGAACCAGGTTGGTATTCTTAAGGTTTTTTATACGACCCAGTAATTCCAGTCCGTATGCACGGCCTTCTGAAACAGAAACTACCTCCTCATCTCCAAATGTACCAAAATCAGCACTCTTGCTGGCCAGGGGTACAGAATCACTTACTGAAAAAGGATAATCAGAATACTTCTTATAAAAACCTTCAACAGTGAGCTGTATTGACTCCGAAGGCAAATATTCGATGCCCCCTACTATATGATCGCTCTTAATATATTTTAAGCCGTTCGCTTTATTAATAAAACTGCCACTTTCATCAGCATATCCCATGGTTGTATAAGGAGGTAACTGTACATACCTGCCGGTATTGAAATTGAAACTAAACTCCTCATTGAAATTATATGAAAGAGACATCCTGGGTGAAAGGTTATTAAAAGGATTTTTCATATTGGCTGTATAGTCCACACCATCTGCACGCAATCCAAAAGAAAGGCTAAGGCTCCTGTTAAAGAAACTCTTTGAGACCTGCCCGAATGCAGCATACTTATTTAACCTTATCGATGCATCGGAATTATATACCTGTACAGAATTATTTATAAAAGACTTCCTGAAAACTGTATTCCTGTAAAGGGCATTCTCATAAGATACGCCATATTCAAGATTAAGGCCGTTATCATACTGGCTGTTACGCTCATACCTGAACTTATTTTCTCCTTCACCTGATTTATAATCAAACAATTTTAAGGAATCGGCTTCAATATTTCCTGCATACTTATACTGGCTGTTATTCAGATAACTCCTGCTGACCACCCAGGTATCATATCCCTTATCCCTGAATTGCTTGTACTTAACTCCAAAAGTATAACTGTACTGTTCCTGCACCGGTATATAATCAAGTATATACCGCTGGTAATCTGTATCATTGGCCTCCCTGTTAAGCTTAAAATCATCCAGTGCACCTATGCCAAGAACTGTCAGCTCTCCCCTGTCGGATATTTTTGTTTTATGTTTGAACTGGAAATCATTATATGCTGGCAGAAAAGGAAGCCCTATAACACTGAATAAAAGCTGGAGGTATGATCTCCTTACTGACATTATAAGGGTGCTGTTTTCTCCTGTTGGTCCGTCAATGGTAAGACCTAAATCCGAAGCCCCCACAGTAGCCCTGAATTTTATATTTTCATCATTGCCATCAACCTGCCTGAAGCTAAGCACCGAGCTTACAGCATTACCTCTCGATGCAGGAAAAGCACCGGAATAAAAATTCAGTTCCTTGATAAAATCCACGTTAATAATCCCAACCGGTCCCCCGGAGGCACCCTGGGTGGAAAAATGATTCAGATAAGGAATCTCTATCTCATCAAGATAAAAACTGTTCTCGTTCGGACCTCCCCCCCTGACAATAACGTCATTCCTGTAAGCAGGTGTGGATGCAACACCCGGAAAAGATTGTATAACTTTTGAAATATCACGGTTACCACCAGGATTTTTCTCTATCTCCTGTATTCCGATTATCCGGACCGATACAGGAGAATCAAGTTTTTTTCTGAATGGTGAAGCCTTAACTATTACATCATCAATTCCTACAACTGATTCATTTATAGGTAGTTCAACAGAGGCTGTTTTGTCACGTGTAACCAGAAAAGAATTAGACACATAGGACTCAAAACCTACCGAAGACGCTTTCAACTGTACATATCCCGGTTCAATCCCTGTAAAATTAAAATTACCATCAAAATCGGTCATCGCCCCGGTAGTAGTACCGGCTATCACCACCGTTGCAAAGGGAACACCCTCATTGGTAGAAGCATTAATGACCCTGCCCTTTATCTTCCCCTGCTTTTCCTGCGAGATAACCGGCAGAGCAAGGGCAAGAAAAACTGCTGTTAATAATATCCTTGTTAATAAAGGGGCACGTTTTCCGTGTGCATCCCGGTTTACTATTATATACATTTTGGGTTGGTATTAAATAAACATTTTGTTCATCATTATAAACATTTTATTAAACAAAATGTTCGAAACTGAACCCGTATTATCATAAATTATTAAAATATTCTTCCTCCTCAGCTAAATCAATAAAGGGATACTCATCTTTCAAATTGTTAATCCTGGTAAGCATTGAATCTTTAAACCTGGCAAGTGCACCAGGGTCATTCCCGGCAATCCTGTGCCGCCTGGCATCTGATATTTTAATTATTCGCCTGTATACTTCTTCAGTATTCCCGTCAAAATAGCTTTCTTTTAACCTTTCCCATATATATTCAACTGCAATATCAGACGGGTGTGTCATATCTTTTTTATAAAACCTGTAATCCCGCAATTCATCAATCATTATCTCATAAGAAGGGAAATAAGACAGCGTACTGTCATTCGACAGCAACTGATCAATTGCAGTAAAAAGAACGGATTTGCTGACCTGGTTACCGTAGGCTCCATCCTTGAGATGGCGCACCGGGCTAAGGGTAAATATTATTTTCAGTTCCTTATTAAAAAACTTCAGCCTCTCGATGAGATCCTCCCATTCAGCGGTAATATCTTCCGCATCAAGAAGGTGACGGGTAAAATCTGATGCAGGTATCTTATGACAGTTAGCCACCAGCCTGTTATCATTTTTCCATCTGAAAACTCTTGCTGTACCGAAGGTAACAAACAGGAGCGAGGCCCTGCGCAAAAAGCTGCGGGCACCTGTTAGTGAGCTGTTTATCCTGTCAAGGCATTCCTCCCTGCTGACTGAAGAAAAGCTTGTATCATGGTCAAAACTAAGATACTTATTATCATAAAAATGAATGTCTTCATCTGTGTATGTCCTGTCCGATATCATCAATTCAAGTGCATGCGCGCTTGAACCAGGATTATACAATACCCCGAAGGGGTTTACCAGGGCATTCATTTTACCCAGATGAAATTTTTCTCCCATCTCATTCGC
>JAWLFR010000006.1:29837-45886 GCA_041685495.1 Bacteroidales bacterium | reverse complement strand
CGGGTGTGCAAAAGTACAATATTTTTTAAAAAAAAAGAATAATATGATCATTTAATTGAGACACATAAGCTTTATGTCTCAAAAAAGTGCAAATATGGTGCTTTTATTAATATTTCAGGTAAGGAATAATAAAATTTGTGATATTTGCGTTTTCAAAAGCAAGAATAATGTTTGGAAACAAAATACACAGGTACCTGTATATATTTTTTCTGTCAGGGATAGCTTTTTCCCTGCCGGTATCTGTATTTATGACCTCCGTTTTTATTATAGCCCTTGTAATTAACCGTCTGCTTGATACAAGCAGCTGGCATTACCTGAAAAGATTACCCTCCGATAAACCCTTACTGGTGTTCCTGCTAATTTACCTGCTGTATGTTATTTTCATGCTTAATACCGGGAATACGGACAGGGGACTAATGGTGCTGCAGCTTAAACTGCCCCTCCTTGCCATCCCTCTTGTTATTGCCACAAGCGCTTCATTAAGCATGCTTGAAAAACGTATTATCCTCAGCTCATTTATCCTGGGTGTGTTCCTTGCTTCAGTATCAGGCATAGTGTACTATTTTATAATTGCTGATGACATGCCTGACAGGCGGGATATATCCCTGTTTATCTCTCATATACGCTTATCATTGATGGTATGCTTTTCGTTTTTCATATCATCTTATTATACTCTTATACATGATGAGACTGACTTCAGGTTTAAATATGTTTATGTCCTGTTTGCCCTGTGGTTCCTGTTTTTTTTACTGGTACTGATGTCATATACCGGTATTATCATTTTTTTGCTTGTTTTATTCTACTCTTCCTACCGCATTGCCAGGCGATCCGGGAACAGGCCTTATGTCCGGGTGAACATAACTGTCACAGCTGTGCTGTTACTGGCATTAACAGCTTACCTGGGATTCAGGGTTAAGGATTATTATACAATCATGGAAGACAGGCGGCCGGACTATTCTGTCCGCACAGCCGGAAACAGGCCATATTTTCATGATACCGGGAAAGATTATCTTGAGAATGGATATTATGTGTGGAGATATATTTGTGAGAGTGAGCTGCGTCCGGCATGGAACAGAAGAAGCACCCTTGATTATGACGCTGTTGATTTGAAGAACCAGGAGATAAAATATACCCTGATAAGGTATATGACTTCCCTGGGCCTGAAAAAAGATTCTCTGGGTGTCAGTAAGCTGAGCGAAAGGGATATTGACATGATAGAATCCGGCTATGCAAACAGCAGGTACAAGGATGGGGTCAGTATCAATGACAGGGTATATGAGCTTATATGGCAGCTGGACTATTATTTCAAGGGTGGTAATCCGCAGGGTCACAGCGTAACGCAGAGGATAGAATTTTTTCTTACCGGACTGAGGGTGTTTAAAAGATATCCCCTTTTCGGCACAGGCACGGGAGATCTGGAAGATGAGTTCAGAAAGCAATATACGGCTGATGGCTCCGCTCTTGACAGTGAGCACAGGTTTATTTCGCATAACCAGTACCTGACTGTTTTGATCACTTTCGGGATTACAGGTTTTATTATCTTTATGTATGCGTTATTATATCCTGTTATAAGGATGAGGAGCTTCCGTGATTATTTATTTGCCGTGTTTTTTATAATAATTATGCTGTCAATGTTAAACGAAGATACCATGGAAACGCATACGGGGATTACATTTTTCTCCCTCTTTTATTCTTTATTTATTTTTGGTCAGGGAAAGAAACAGGGTTAAAATGAAAGCTGCAGTACGCTTAGAAAGGGATTTTTTTACAGATGATGTGCTTGATGTAGCTCCATTATTGCCGGGTAAATTTTTGTGTGTGGGAAAGCATGCAGGAGCAGTCGGGAGGCACATGATAACCGAGGTTGAGGCATACCGGGGGGAAGAAGACCTGGCATGTCATGCAAGGAAGGGGAGAACCCGCCGTACTGAAATAATGTATCATCGCGGGGGACTGGTTTATATGTATCTTATATACGGCATGTACTGGATGCTGAATATTGTTACCTCCGTTGAAGACAGTCCACAGGCTGTTCTGATAAGGGGTGTAGTTGGTTTTGACGGTCCGGGTAAACTGACACGTCATCTTAATATTGATGGTACTTTTTATGGTGATGACATATCTGTTTCAGAGAGAATATGGATCGAAGACGGGGACTGTAAGGTGAATATTGAGAAAGGCCGGCGTATCGGGATAGATTATGCCGGTTCATTCTGGAGGAATATTGAGTGGAGATATTATGTCCGGTAATATCATTTTCAATATATTTACATCCTGGAGTAATAAAAGGGCCCAGCGCCCGTAATGGCAAAAATAAAATTTAACTAACTTATGAATTATAATCTGCTTTTCAGAAGGTCGAATATTATATCGGGCTGGACGGTATTCCTTGTTTCATTAGTGGTTTATACCCTGACCCTTGAGCCAACAGTAAGTTTCTGGGATTGTGGCGAGTTTATACTGTCGGCATGGAAGCTGCAGGTAGGCCATCCCCCCGGGGCGCCTTTCTTTCTGTTGCTCGGACGCTTTTTCTCCCTGTTCAGTTTCGGCAACGGATCAAATGCAGCCGTGATGATTAACTTTATGTCTGCAATGGCAAGCGCATTTACTGTTATGTTCCTGTTCTGGACCATCACCCACCTGGCAAGAAAGGTGTATCTTGACAGGGCTGAGGCCTCAGTTACAGGTATAGCAACGGTTATTGCCGCAGGATTTATTGGTGCACTGAGTTTTACCTTCTCGGATACTTTCTGGTTCTCGGCCGTGGAGGGTGAAGTTTATGCAACATCGTCACTTTTCACTGCAATGGTGTTCTGGGCAATACTTAAGTGGGAAGATGAAAAGGATGAGAGATTGACAGGAAGGTGGCTGGTGCTTATTGCTTATCTAATGGGATTATCAATAGGGGTGCACCTGCTTAACCTGCTGGCACTACCCGCAATTGTGCTGGTGTATTACTTCAGGAACAACCCGGTAAGTACAAAAGGTATTATCAGGGCACTATTGGTTGCTTTTGCCATGCTTATCCTGCTGGTGTTTATACTGCTGCCCTATACCGTAAAGGTTGCGGGCTGGTTTGAACTGTTATTTGTGAACGGGCTGGGCCTTCCCTTTAATTCAGGACTCTATTTTTATATTATATTGCTGACAGGCTCACTGATATGGGGTATAAGGTATTCCATTAAAAAAGGCAGGGTCATGCTTAATTATACCCTGACCATACTGGCTGTGATATTGATGGGTTATTCATCATATGCCCTTATACCGATACGGGCAAATGCCAGTCCCCCGATGAATCAGAATGATCCTTCTGATGTTTTTTCAATGATATATTATATCAACAGGGAGCAGTATGGCAGCACACCATTACTTACGGGTCATTATTATTCCGCCCCGGTTATTGATGTAGAGAAGGAAAGAGGGGGGTATATCAGGGAGGATAACAGGTATAAGCCCTACATGAAGAATAAATATGAGTTTGATGACCGTTTTACCACTGTGTTCCCAAGGATGTACAGTCCGGAAGACAGGCACCGTTCCGAATATGAATACTGGGGAAGGGTAAGAGGTAAAACGATTACGATGAACAGCTCGGACGGGCGGCAGGAGTTTATTGTACCTACCTTTGGCGAGAACCTGAAATTTTTCTTCTCGTACCAGCTGGGCTATATGTATGGCCGGTATTTCATGTGGAATTTTGCAGGCAGGCAGAATGATATACAGGGTAATGGCAACGTGATGCATGGAAACTGGATCAGCGGCATTGATTTTATTGACAACCCGAGGCTGGGAGATCAGGAAGCCCTGCCTGATGAATTGAAAAACAATCCGGGCAGGAATACTTATTTCTTTCTGCCCCTGATACTTGGTATACTGGGCATACTGTGGCAGTATAAGAGAGACAAAAAAGGCTTCTGGGTTGTAAGCGTGCTTTTTGTTATGACGGGGATAGCCGTTGTGGTTTATCTTAACCAGTATCCTCTGCAGCCCCGTGAGAGGGATTATGCCTATGCCGGCTCATTCTATGCCTTTACAATATGGATAGGGCTTGGCCTGTGCTTTATAAAGGATAATCTCAGGAAAATATTTTCAGAAAGGCTGGCGCTGGCTATTGCCTTTCCTGCCTGCCTTGTTGCCGTCCCGGTGCTTATGGCCATCCAGAACTGGGATGACCACGATCGTTCCGGCAGGTATACCGCAAGGGATATAGGAAGCAATTACCTTAACAGCTGCGATGAGAATGCCATACTGTATACCTATGGGGATAATGATTCATTTCCGGTTTGGTATGCACAGGATGTTGAGGGTGTCAGGACAGATGTCAGGGTGGCTAACCTGAGCTACCTTTCAGCCGGATGGTATATTAATATGATGAGACAGAAAGCTTATGAGTCAGAACCGGTGGAGTTTACTCTCGGACCTGATAAATACCAGCCGGGCAAGAGGGAGCAATTACCTGTAACCGAACGGATTAACAGGCCCTTTGATATTATTGAACTTATTGAATGGGCAGGGTCGGAGGAAAGACAGAGTAAGATGGATTTTTCCGGCAGGGGCGATTATTTTAATTATATCCCTTCCAGCCAGTTCCTGATACCTGTCGATTCGGCTAAAGTAAGGTCCAACGGAACGGTAAAAGATTACCAGGCTGACAGGATGCTTGATTTTATGGTATGGAAGTACAGCGGTAATGAGCTATATAAGAATAACCTTGCCGTGATGGATATGATAGGCACTAATAAGTGGGAAAGACCTGTTTATTTTGCCAGCACTGTTCCGCCGTCCAATTATATGGGACTGGATGATTATTTCCAGATGGAAGGACTGGCATACAGGGTAGCTCCACTTGATACAACAGGCACCAGGTCGCAGGATGTAGGATTTATTGATACAAGGCAGATGTATGATAATGTGATGAACAGGTTTAAATGGGGCAATGCCTCTGATCCTGATGTTTACCTTGATGAGAATAACAGGCGTATGTTCAGTAATTTCCGCAGGATGTTCGGCATGCTTGCGGTGGCACTTATTGATGAAGGCGACACCTTGAGAGCCGGCGAGGTGCTGCAGAAGAGCCTGGAAGTGATTCCGGCATCAAAGCTCGGACATGATTATTATTCACTGACCCTCTTCCGGGGATTTTACAGGATCGGGGAGGAAGAAAAGGCCATTGAGATAGCCACTGATATAATCAATAATGCAAAGGGAAACCTTGATTTTGTTCTTACGCTGGGACCCGGACAGAGGTATGACCTGGATTATGTGACCGGATTGAATATGCAGGCACTGATAAATATTTTTAATACTTCGCTGGGCATGGGAATAGATGAGTTGTCAGAGCAGATAGAACAGGATGTGGACAGGTATTATAACGAGTTATTTATGAGCCCTTCATGAGACATAGGTTTTTCAGGTACCCGGGGGTACTGAGATTAATTTACAATGATGCATTATTCATGCATAAAGGAGGTGATGAGAAAAAGGTATATCTTACATTCGATGACGGTCCCACCAATAAAGGCACTGAAGATATATTAAGTGTTCTTTCTGCTTCTGGTGTCAGCAAAGCTGTTTTCTTCTGTACGGGTACGAATATACTTAATTACCCCGGCAGTGTTGAAAAGATAAGGGATCATGGCTTTTCTGTTGCCAATCATGGCTATCATCATATTGACGGGTGGAAAAGCCGGGGAAAGGATTATATCATTAATTGCCTGAAGGGCTCGGAGCTGAGTGGTTCATCCTTTTTCAGACCACCGTTTGGCAGGCTAACCGTGCCACAATACATGAACCTTAAGGAGAGGATGAAGATAGTTCTATGGGACCTGCTTTTATATGATTTCGATTTATCCCTCAGCAGGGATTACCTGCTGCAGAAGGCAGAGAGACTGATACGGCCGGGCTCTGTTATAGTTCTGCATGACAGGAAGGACAGGTGTTCACTGACTGTACTTGAAAAGCTTATAAGTATGTGCAGGCAGAAAGGATATGGATTTGGTGATATAACAGAGGACGCGGAGCCGGTTCGGATAAGTTGATATCATTATTTATAGTCGGGGCCACAGCTTTTTTTTCTTATATTGGTATACTATTTTTGAAATTTTATTGAAAGGCGAATAATATGAATATTCTGATTCTCGGTTCTGGCGGAAGGGAGCATGCCCTTGCCTGGAAGATCGCACAGAGTGATAAGCTTAATAAGGTATTTATTGCACCCGGTAATGCAGGAACGGCAAAGGAAGGTGAGAATGTAAGTCTGGATACATCTGATTTTGCCGGGGTGGCCGACTTTGCCCTCAGCAATAATGTATCCATGGTTATTGTAGGCCCGGAGGTGCCGCTGGTGCAGGGGATACATGACTTTTTCCTGGGCAGCGAAAAGTACAGGCATATTGCTGTGATAGGTCCCGAAAGAAGGGCTGCCATGCTTGAGGGCAGTAAGGATTTTGCCAAGAAGTTTATGCAGGAAAACAGTATTCCAACAGCTGCCTACAGGAGCTTCAGAGGGGATGAGTTTAAGGAGGCATGTGAATTCCTGGCGAAGATGAAGAAACCTTATGTGTTAAAAGCTGACGGTCTGGCTGCAGGTAAGGGAGTGCTTATACTGGATGATTACGATGAAGCGGTGGCTGAGCTGAAAAACATGTTTTCAGGAAAATTCGGGGATGCAGGCCGTACGGTAGTTATAGAGGAGTTTCTTGAAGGCATTGAGCTGTCGGTATTTATACTGACAGACGGTAATGATTATAAGATACTGCCTGAAGCAAAGGATTATAAGAGGGTAGGAGAAAAGGATACCGGGCTTAACACGGGGGGCATGGGAGCCGTTTCGCCGGTGCCTTTTGCAGGTGAGAATTTTATGCGGAATGTGGAAGACAGTATTATAAAGCCTACCCTGGCAGGACTTAACAGGGAAGGAATAAAGTACAGGGGATTTATCTTTTTTGGTCTTATGAATGTGGGGGGTGATCCGTATGTTATTGAATATAACGTGCGTATGGGTGATCCTGAGGCCGAGGTGGTGATACCGAGGATAAAAAGTGATATGGTGGACCTGTTGCTGGGTGTGAGCGAAGGGGCCCTGAAGAAAAGGGAATTGCTGATATCTGATGAAACTGTTGTTACGGTAATGCTTGTATCGGGAGGTTATCCCGGTGCATATGAGAAGGGGATGGAGATAAAGAATATGGAGAAAACCCCGGGAAGCATTATTTTTCAGGCAGGAACCAGGGCTGAGGGCGAAAAGGTGGTGACGGCAGGCGGACGCGTGCTGGCTGTGAGCTCTTATGGTTCGGATATGAAGGAAGCGCTTGACAAATCATATGGCAATGCAGAAATAATCGATTTTAACGGGAAATATTTCAGGAAGGATATTGGATTTGACTTATAGAAAATATGCTGCTTAAGATTTACAGGGGAATAGGTCCGGGTACAATCCTGGTAATATTGATAAGCCTGGTACTGATATGGCTGCAGTCCCTGATTGACCCTTCTGCGCCGGCTATGTACCATGATAATAATCCTGCCCCCTTATATTCGCTGCTGCTCAGTCTTTTTGAGGGCAGGCCGCTGGCAGGCACTGTCTTTTCAATGATACTGGTAATGCTGATAAGTATCTACCTGGTAAATTTTAACACAAGGCTTTTTTTTATTAATGAGAGAACCTTTTTGCCGGCTTCCCTTTATGTACTTTTGAGTGGATATATCACCACCAACCAGGTATTGAATCCTGTTCTGCCTGCCTCACTGCTGCTTTTAATGTCCTTTGACAGGCTTATTGTGTCATACAGGAAACCGGGAATAGCCTATAACCTTTTTGATGCTTCCTTGCTTACAGGTGTTGCCGCATTGTTATACACCAATATGATATGGTTCTTCCTGCTTATAATAATTGGCATCAGTATTTTTCGTTCTTTTAACCTGCGGGAGATATTTATTGCCCTGTCAGGACTGCTAACACCGGTAGTTATCCTTTATTCCGTTTACTATCTTACCGGGCGCGACATATTATGGCTCAATAGTTTTTTTATTGACAGCATAATCACCGATGTTGCAGATTACTACTGGTCGCCTGAGTTTATCATTATATCAGCTGTCAACCTGCTGATTTTCCTCGTTTCCCTGCTTCACCTGTGGAGCATATTCAATACCAAGAAGGTGAGGTCCAGAAAGATATTCTCGCTCTTTACCTGGATGCTTTTACTTACTGCTGGTATATATTTCATAATACCTTCCACCTCGGTGGAGCTGATGTACATTTTTATTATACCCCTGGTATATATCCTTACACATTATTTTGTTATGATAAAGAATAAAAAAATAGCAAATTACATATTTGCTATTATTTTTCTGTCAGTGTTATTTATGCAGCTAAGATGACCGGCGGATTATTTTATTTTAACAGATAGATAAAAGGTGGTTTTGCAGCTACGGTACTGGTGGCAGCCGGCGGCTTATTTAACGAGCGAGACAATACCTACTCCCATTCCTTTCTCCCCTTCCCTGAATGAGTACCACAGAGTATAGAGGCCTGTTTTATTACAGGAAAACTCAACCGAGGAATACACTTTGCCGTTCTTCTCATTCAGGGAACTGGTAATCATCTTTTGCTTATCATATAAGCGGATGACCAGTTCGCCATCAGAACTTTCAGCGTTGCACTGGGTAAACAGGTATGTCTGTTTCTTCATCAGGTACATACTCTCTTTATATACGGGCATATTATCAGGGTCTGTAGCTTCCGGTAGTTTAATCACATAATCTTTCAGGTAAGTGGTGTTCTCTCCTATACTGAGAGCACAATCACTGACCATCTCCTGCTGATCCTGGGCGTTCAGGGAAAACGCCATCAGTAACAAGCTTAAAAATATTAATATTGTTTTATTCATATCCAGGAGTTAAAGTGATATTATTTTGTTTCTTATCTCTTCAGTTTTCATTATTATCCTCTCAAGCACTTCATCACTGAACCTCACATTACTTTCTTCATGTTGTACTACAACAAGCCTGCCATCTTTTTCCACTGTCTCAGGCTCACCGGGTGTGTATGTAATATCCACATCTGAATATTCACGTTTCAGCTGTTCAATACTGTCATACAGATCACTGTATTCATCACTTGACTCATTGTACGGTCTCAGCAGCATGAGAAGGTCATTAATGATTATCTTTTGCTCCGCTATCCTGTTCTTAAGGTCCATATGCGGATAATCCTTCACAACCTGGCATGCCAGGTACTGTCCTTCAATCCATACACCTGTTATCATAAGTGCTGATAAATATCCGCGATCATTCTCACGCAGGTATTCATCTATCTGGTTGTATGAATGAACGGACATAAAGAGCAGTGAGTCTATATTGCTTTTGTTCACTGCAAGCTTTTTCAGGGTCTCAAAATTGAAAAATTGTCCTACTCTCAGTCCATCTGCAAGCCTGTTAATTGTGGACAGTGTCTCAACAGCGTCACCTGTTTTGTTATATATATTAAGGTAGCCCAGATCTGCACCGTAGACACCAAGTCTGAGGGCCTTCTGAAAATTAGTACTGAGGTTTTCGGCCTGGTCAATGGAAGCAAGATGCTCTGAGATGAAAGGCACCTCCAGGTCGATCAGCAGTGAAGCTATTTCAACGGGCGAACCAATATTCTGGACTATATCATCTATAGCTTCATGGCTTAGCTTCTCAGATTCCTTGATAGGTATAGAATCTGATTCCGGGAAAGTGAATTCTGATCCCTTGTTTCCTTTGTTTCTGCATGAGGAAACAATTAATATTAGTAAAAGAATCTGGAAATACGCGAGGATTTTCTTCATTATCGGGCGAATTGACTTAATAATACAAAAATAAGAAATAATTATTATAATAAAAGATGATGAAAGAAATGATTATTTTTTTGATAAGGACCGAATAATCAGCTCAAATATGTTAAAATACAGTAAAAGATACAAAATTACTGACAATATCCATACAAACAGCATATTAAATGTGAAGGTATCCATTCTTAAGCCTATAAAAACCTTTGTAGGAGCAAAAAAGTGGCTTCGGAAGGCAGGAAATTCGTTGCCTGTGGGATCGCGGTAAACAGGATCATAGTTCTGTACAAGTCTGTCTTTGTATTCCAGTATTTTATTCTTTTCAAATATCCTCCTTACGATCTCTTCCAGCCTGTCGTTATGGTAGTTGTCATATAATGTATTCAGCCTTTCCCTGTTGGCACTGATAAATTTATCTTTTCTTATATCAGCTGAATTGCTGATTTTACGGAATATATTGTCAACAGAATCAATATACACTGATAACTTTTCTGCTACAAAATGATTGAAGTCATTAACATTGAGTAATTCCAGCTCATCAAATTCATACAGATCATCATTAGCTGACAGCTCAATTACCTCATTTCTTAAAAGGGGCAGACCGGAGGGGTTCTCAGGCCTGAGTTCATTCCTCCTGTAATCAATAACTGTTGAATTAAGAGCATTCTCAAGCTCCGGAAGCCGGTAGATGGTATTATATTCTGCCTGCCTTATTGTTTTGTTTATATCGTAAACCAGCTTATCATACTCATTATCCTTGAACTGTGTTACCATAAGCGCTTCATATGTCCATTTGGTTGGCATTATTTCGGCAACCCACGGCACCTTGTCAACACTGCCTATCGTACGGTTCAGTTTATCGAAGGGGAACATAGCGCCGCTGAGCACCATCATTGGTATCATCAGCATGGGTACAACAATATATATGGTTATTGCAGAGTTAAAGGCACTGGATATATTGAGTCCGAGGATGCTGGCAAAGGCTGCCGTAGTAAAGAGGGCAAACCAGTAGTGGAAGTTCAGATCTTTTATGCCAAGTATGGAATTAGCCACAATGATAAAAAGGAAAGCCTGCAGTGCTGATATCGAAAGCAACATTATAACTTTTGCAGAAAGGTAGCTTCCTTTGCTCAGATTAAGGAACTGTTCCCTGTTCCTTATTTTCCTGTCCTTGAATATCTCTTCCGCACTGGTGATAAGTCCCAGGAAAAGAGCTACAATAAGCGCCATGAAGATATATACCGGTATATTCTCGTTTTCCCTGAATATGTAGATGCGCGAACCCGGATCGGCAATATACCTTATTATATATGAAAGGATAAAACCCAGTACCGGGGCTTCAAGCAGGGTGAGCAACACATACTGCCGGTTTGACACCTTGCTGCTTAAGTCTCTTTTAAGAAATATCAGGAACTGCTTGAGCAGGTTTGGCCTGTTGAGGTTGGATGATGGTTTTGTTTTTACCTCTTTAACAGGCCTGGGAGGGTGTATGGCATTGAATTCAGCGGCCCATTCACGTGGACTGCGTTTTCTTACACCCGAATAGCGGCCAAACTCATCCACAACTTCTGTTTCGATAATATTGAAGATTGTTTCCGGGTTTATATTGCCACAGGTTGGACATTCACCTATATTGCTGTTTATTTGCGTATCAATGGTTTTAAAATGTATCAGTGCTTCCACGGGGTTACCGTAATAAACCATCTCGCCGCCATGGTCAAGGATTATCATCCTGTCAAACATCTTGAATATTTCCGAGGAGGGCTGGTGTATAACAGAAAATATCAGTTTTCCTTTAAAGGTAAGCTCTCTTAACAGGTCCATCACATTCTCAGAGTCCCTTGACGACAGCCCGGAGGTAGGTTCATCAAGGAAAAGCACCGATGGTTCGCGTATAAGCTCAAGGGCAATATTCAGCCTTTTTCTCTGTCCGCCGCTGATAACTTTTTTCAGTGGGGAACCAACCTTAAGATCCTTTTTCTCATACAGGCCGAGTGTGCCCAGCATATTATCCACCAGCTCATTTAACTCCTCGTCGTTAAGATTCTTAAAACACAGGCTGGCCGCATAATAGAGGTTGCCGTACACGGTAAGGTCCTCCATCAGCATATCGTCCTGCGGCACATAACCTATAATGCCGTCCATGGTGTCGGGCTTATCTTTGAGGTCTATACCGTTTATCCTTACCGATCCCTCATCAGGCTTATGGACACCGCTAAGGAGATTCAGAAGGGTGGTTTTGCCTGTTCCGCTGCTGCCCATAATACCAATAAGGTTCCCTTCTCTCTCTGCCAGGCTTATATTATTAAGTCCTGTATGGCCCCCGGGAAATTTATAAACAATACCTTCAGCCACCAGGCTGATTCTGTCGGTTGATGTTTTTGACAGGAAATGTGAGGATATATCGCTGTAATATATAGGCTGACCATGCTGGTACCTCAGTGAGCTGCCCTTGGCCACGGTATATATCTTACCCGTGTCAAGGGGCAGGCCGTTAAGAAACAGCTGGTTTACCGAGTAGTATTTAATAAAATACAGGTCAACGCTGCTTATCCACAGTACAAGGGTAAGGTCGGAAACCATTTTGTCAGATCCTTTTTCCTGAGGATCGCAGTCGGCGCACTTAGACTGCTGCCTGAGAACGAGTATTGAGCTGTCGCCCGGATCTTCATCAGTATCCTGCTTTATGAATCTCTCTATACTCTTAAACTCTTCGGGCAGTATCCTGAAAACCTCCGCTACCGTATTGATAATATTCATACGCTGCATGGTAAACCTTTTATCAGCATTAACCAGCTCATAAAGGCGCATCAGCACTACAACCTTTTGTGACTGGGTAAGGGTGCGGTTTATCTGCTTGCAGATGCTGAATATTTTTACCGAGTCCTTAACAGAGGGAGGCTTGTTTTCGGTATCGGGGGCATGATCCATCAGTGGCCCCACATCCCTGTCGAAGAGCTTGAGATATTCATTGACAGTGTCATGGCTCACCTGTTTCTTCAGGAAGGTCACAACATATTCTCTTTCACTTGAAAGCATGCCTCCGTCCTGTTTGATTATCAGGGCGAAAAGATGCATCAGTGCTTTCAGGATTTCTTCACTCATAAAGAATGATATTGTGAAACTCTATTAACAGCTAAAAGTAATTAATAATTATTACAGGGCAACAGCTATTGGTGTTTGACGGATTTATAAATTAATATTCAGGTCCCGGGCTATTCTTTCTTTTTCAATATTTCCTCCTCTTTTTTCTCCATGAAAGTCCTTCCTTCTTCTATCCATTTCTTAGCGGGCTTACCGAGAAGATGATGATCAATAAACTGCTTTACCTTCATTGAATAATCCAGCATATTTTCTTCCTTTCTCAGACCATGATTCTCGCCTTCATAAACAAGCATGATAAAAGGCTTTTCCATCCGGCGCATGGTGGTGAACATTTCTATTCCCTGGTGCCAGTCCACTGCACCGTCCTGGTTGCCAAAAGTAACAAGCAATGGTGTTGTAATACTGGCAGCATTAAACATGGGTGAGTTATCCATATACTCATCCATAATATTCCACCAGGGTTCCCTGAGCCTACCCTGCGATGTTTCAAATATGTTCTGGTTGGGGCCTCCGGTATTCCAGTATATCTCGTTATACATGCTTATCATATTAATAAGGGGCGCGCCTGCTATTGCGGCAGAGAACAGGTCGGTCTGTGTAATGATAAAACTGGTCTGGTAGGCGCCCCAGCTATGGCCAATAAGAGCTAACTTATCCCTGTCAACCATTCCTGTTTCCAGCACTTTCTCCACTGCAGGCACCACGCAGTCTGTTGCCGATTCGCCGGGCTGGTTGGTTTTATATACTATATCCGGCTGGAAGACAAAGAAGCCGTCGGTGGTATAGTTAGTTGTGTTATAGGCACTTTTGGTCGAGGGGCTGACATACCGGTGGACACCCGTTGATCTTATCTCGTAGATATACACTATCATGGGATATTCCTTCCCTTCTTCATAATTAGCGGGGTAGTAAAGTGCACCCTGCAATTCTTTGCCATCCCTGTTGGTATAGTTAACAAGTTCGCTCTTACCCCAGTAATAGTCAGACTGCCGGGGATTGGTAAGGGTCAGCTGTTCTTTTTTTCTGAAGCGGCTGTCTGTAAGGAAAAGGTCGGGTGAATCGGAATAGCTTTCAGAGCGGTAAACCAGTTTATCGGACGATTTTGCCTTCCTGAGTCCGGATATATAATAATCATCATATATCAGCTTTTCTGTTTTGCCATCCGGCTTTATCCTGTAAAAGCCGCTTTTCTTCGTTTTATCGCCCCTGGCAGAAAGATAAAGGTCTTGTTCTTTTTCATAATAGTCATCCTCATAATCCAGGCGCAATGTTCTGAATATTATCTTATCATCACGTCCGCTGGTAAGTTTTTCTGCATTGCCGTCACCGGGGGACACCTTCCATATATCATACTCATCATATACAAGTATATGGCTGTCATCCTCATACCAGCCTCCTGTTCCGAAGGGTGGTTTTATATCTTTCGGGCTGTCATCCCTGGTGTTCCAGAGCTCAGTGTCAATGGATGAGGTAATATTCCTGTTTTCCCTTTTCTCTATGTCATAGACCCACCAGTTTCTATCTTTGAAGTAGGGGATGTATCTGCCATCGGGTGATGAGCTGCCCAGGCGGGTGAAGTTCTTTATTATCAGCTTCCTTTCACCGCTGGCGGCATCCACTAGATAGTGGTCGTAATGAGTCTGCCTGAAGGCCGGACGGTAAGGGAGGTCTGTTCTGATAACCACATTCCTGCCGTCATCTGTGATATTATAATCCCTGAACTCCTTGTTGCTTATCCTGTTAACCTTATTATCGTCCAGGTTCCATGAGCAGAGGTAAACAAAATCCTTATCAGACCTCTCGTATATCTTTTCCTGTGCTGGCTTAATGGGATCATCTTTCCAGTGCCATATATCAACATCCGGTATCTTTTCATCTTTTTTATCTTTCTCTTTTTCCTCTTTTACGTGCCAGTCGTAAATACCGAAATACAGTATGCCCATATCTTTTGAGAATTCGGGTGTATAATTATCCCTTATGCTCATATCCTCCGGGATAATGTCCCGAGCAAGGGGATCCAGTGTCATGATATCAATATCATTATACACATCAAGCACAGCATACAGCCTGTGATTCTTTTCAATATATCCACTGTCAGGAAAGGCTTTCAGGAAACTGAAGGCATTACCTTCCTTTTCCCATGCCAGACCGGTATAAGTGCAGGTGTCAGTATCAATAATATCAATGGAATATTCATCAAGGTTGAACAGTTCCACACCGTTTCCTTTCATCCCTTCGGCATCGATAATATAGGCCAGTCTGTCACCTTTCTTATTTAAAGCATATTCTGCAACATTGCCTATATTCTTCATTACACCGCCGGCCAGCTTATAAATATATATATCCGATCTTTTTGATTTTTCAGCTGTATAGCCGTTCATAATAAGATGTTTACTGTCCCTGCCCAGGGTAAAATGCCGTATATCGTCAAATAATCTTTTTTCCCCGCTTTCGAGGTTCAGCAGCACGGCTTTGTTGCGTATCTCTTTTTTCTGTTCCCTCATTTTCTCTCTTTCCTCCTTGCTGTAACCTTTTCTGGCTACCAGCCACCTTGAATCGTCAGAGAAGGACGGTGATGAACAAAGAGCAAGACTGTATTCTGTCTTTTTATCTGAGGAGACAATGAAAAGGGTGTCATTGCCTTCAACGGGCGATATGGTATAGGCTATCCATTCCCCGTTATCTGAGATACTGTAGGACTGAAGGTTTTCCCACTGGTCATATTCTTCACGCGTAAGGTTTTTTTTCTGTGCGGCAAGCTGTGATAATCCTATAATTATTATCATCAGTGCCAGGCTAATCGTCTTCTTCATTATTACTATGATTATTGTTCAGATGAAAGAGGTAAAGATAATAAATCTCCTCAATTTAAGCTGAAGCCAATACCTGCCGGCAATATGAAATTCATAGCAAAAGTTATATTTAATTTATAGATTATAGCAATACTATACGCATTTAGAAAGAATCGGCATAATATTTGTTGTTAATTAATTGATTGTTTATGTTTTATAATAAAAATAAAGATGTTCTTTGAATAGGGGCTGGAGTAATAACAGGGGGGTGTTCGCTTCGCTCACCGTCCCCTCACCTTTGTAAGGGGGGTGTTCGCTTCGCTCACCGTCCCCTCACCTT